>JAAUYS010000079.1 GCA_014804995.1 Clostridia bacterium | reverse complement strand
ATGTTGTTACTTTTCCGTTTCCATACACTGCTACAGGTGCAGATATACCTACAGGTATTTGTATAGCTGTTCCTTTTTGTGGTCCCGGAAGTGCTGATGTGAAGTAGTCGTGAGCTTTACAAGCATTATAAACTTTACCACCTAGGTTTGGATTGTTATTGTCAATCATTCTTGTCACTTCGTCTTCATATTGGATATCCGGTGCTTGTAGGTTTTCATCTCTGAAGAAGTATTTATATATTTTTGAGTAACTTCTTATTCCCCATGCGTTTATTTGGATATTTTTACTTCCTATCGGACATCCAATGTAGTTTGCTACTGTTCCTTTTTTTACTCCCTCAGTTGGTAGTGTCATCATAGGTGTTGTATATTCTGTTGGTTGTATCCATGCGCTGTCCTCGTTTTCTCCGAATAACTGTTTTGTTTTGTTGTATACTTGTCTGTATGGTACGAAGAAATAGAATATATCTGCGTATAGGTTTCCGAAGAATGGTTTGATGAATGGTGATGAGCTTCGTATTGTCATTGATGTTGTGATTTTGTGAGTGTCCCCCGGTAATATGTCGCAGTCGCAATAGAAAGGTATTAATGCTCCTGTGTTTCCTGTAGTTTCGTGTTGAAATAACATGTTAAACTGGCTTCTTGGTGAGTTTAATCTTGGAACTGATGCAAAGTTAGTTTGTGAATTTCTTGTTAACATTTTTTTTTGTCTCCTTTTTAGGTTTAGTCTTGTGTTGTGTTACTTGTATTTTTGTTGAGTGTATCGTTGCCGGTAGTGTTTAGTCCTGTTTGCCCGCCTGTTGTTGCTTTAGTGTCCGCATTATCTACTACCCCCTGCTGAGCCCATTTGTTGATAGCTTCATCAAGTTTGTTGATATCGTATCCCATTGTTTCTTTTATCGATATTGGAAGTCTGTCATATAATTCTTTTATTTCAAGGTCTTTGTTGAATTTATCTAATCTGTCGGTTTGTTGTATTTCTCTGATGTCTGCGAATATTAAATTTGTGTTTTCTTTTTCTGCTTCGGCTATTTTACCGTCGTATTTTTCGATTATGTCATAAATGTTTGTGTCGACATTGTTTTCTTGTATCATTTTGTAAAAGTCGATTTCTTGACCTTTTATTTTTATGATTGGTCTTTCAAATGTTTGTCCTTTTTTTTGTTTTCTGTTGAATATACTGTATATTTCATATCCTTTTGCCATTTTTTTTCTCCTTTAAAATCTGTCTCCACCTCTTGAGATTTTAGGTGTTAAATTCACTGCTTTTGTTGTTAATGCTGTTTTGTGAAATATTTTTGCGTCTTTTTTTCTGTTTGTAAGTTTTCTTTTTATTCTCATTTTTGCCATTTTTTTTCTCCAATTTTAAAAGCGCCCTATTTCTAGAGCGCTTCTTTTTTAATGAAATGTTGTTTTTATTAGCTTAGATGTTATTATAGATGGCTTGAATGATAGCTAATACCCATCCTAACCATTTACTGCTTTTTAGCAAGTAACCTTTAAATTTTTCCATAGTTTTCGTCCTTTTCTGTTTTTATTATTATTGTTTGGTTATCTTCTTCTATTATTTCTAATTTTGAATAATTATTTTCTCTTAGGAAATAATATTCTTTCATTATCCACATCATTGCGTGGAAGTCTTTTTGTGTTAAGTCAAGTTTGTATCTTTCATCTGTTGATAAATTGTCAACTTCGATTATTATTCTGTTGTTAATGTGTTTAAAAGCTTTTACTTCGTATTTATTTGGTTGTTTCATTTGGTTTTTTTCCTATTGCAACTATTTTTTTGTTTTCTGTTACTTCACCTGTTTTCATATTGATTTCACCAATTTTCCATAATTCGAAGTCTTCCGGATGTTTGAATAAGTCTCCGTTTCTTTCGTTTTTTATTTCGTCTTCGAAACTGCGAACAATTGCACCCTCTTGTTCTCCGGTAAACAATGTTCCTATTTTTTCTGCTACTCTGTCGTAGATAGTATAGATATTTACTATATTTTTTATTGAAGACATATATTCGATTTTTTCTTTTTCTGATAGAAGTTTGAATTCTTCTGGAGTTATGTTTGTTTTCATTTTAAAGCCTTTCAGTGCGTTGTTTTTATTGAGCTAGACGTTTCAAGTGCTCTATTTCTTAAAACGTCTAGGATTTCATTGTAATCGTTTTAAATGGTACTTGTCAAGATAAAATTTTTACTGTTCCTAAATCTAGGTTGCTTCTTGGTAGTTTTTTCAATGTTTCTTTGTTTTTTTCCCATAGGTTTTTTAGGTATTGTTCTTCGTTTAGGTCTGTTCTTGAAAGGATTTCTTCCCAGTTTTCTTTCATTCTGACTTTTTTGATTTGCATTTGATCTCTGTATTCAGTCAATATTCTTTGGTCTTTTTCTTCTTTAAATTTTTTCATAAAAAATTTAGGTATGCTTTCGAGACTTGCGTTTTTGTTTGGTTTTTTGATGTATATGCCTTGGTCTTCCCATATTTCTTCTTTTTTTTCTTTGTAGTATGAAATTCCGATACCGCCATTTCTTGACATTACAATAAATTCTTCTGCTTTATTGTGCTTTATTTTAAGTTCATTTTTTAATTTTTTTGTGCAGTATCTTGCGACGTATCCAGCTGTATTGTAGTTGCATTCACCTATTATGCAGTATCCTTTTCCCCATATTTTCTCTATTTTTTCAGATATGTATAGTTGGTCTCTTTGGTGGTTTTTTTTCCAAGGTTTTATGTCATCAGGCATATATCCGAATATGATTGCGTGGTAGTGTGGTCTCAAAGTTTTTGGCCCGTATTCACCGCAAGCAAAATATTTTATTTTTGTTTCTTTTGGCAGTGATTTTCTTAGTCTTTTCCAAAATTTTTGTAAATCTGATAGCTCTAGACTTCTGTTTTTTGGTAGGTTTTCATTGTTGTATGATAGTGTTATGAAGCAGTTTTGGTCGTGGTATAGACTTTCTAGGTGACATCTTAACGCCCATTCTTTAGCGTGGTTGCATTTGCATGCTTCGCATTTACCGCAAGGTATGTCTATTAAGCTGTAATATTCTCTGTATTTTTTTGGTGGTTTGAAATAAATTCTTTTTATGGCGTTTTTTCCGTCTTGGTCTTTTCTGTTGTAGATTTCTAGTGCTTTGTCTTCAGCCCATTCTGAGAACCAAGGGTGTCTTTTGAATTCTTCAGTAAATATTTTTTCGTAAATTACTTGTTTGTCAAGTATGTATGCTTTTAGTGGTGTACAACATTTCATTTTTTATTTCCTTTTTTTTTTGTATAATGATTTAACTTTTTTTAAATGTCAATAAAAAAAAGTCGGACCTATACCTTACTTGGTATATTAGGTCCGACTGACACCATTAAAATGGTGTCTTGCATTCTTGCAATAATTTTTGTGATAAAATTAAGTTAAATCAAGGGGTTAAATAACCCCTGTTTTTATTTTCTAAAGTAATTATAAATTTGTGCTGGTTTTTTGAACACATTTGCGAAAGGATTTAATAAATTGTTTAATGTGTTTACTACGTTTGTACCGATTTGACCACCTAAATATAGGTTTGGGTGCTTTTCTGCAAAATCTGCCATTGGTTTATTTTTTGCGTTTGTTTGGTTTATACTTGTAGTGTTAGCTTTTGCAAGTTCTTTGTTTATTTCATTTAGCGCTTGCGTTGTTTTGTTTGTTTCAATGTTTGATTTTAACAGTTCTGTTTCTGTGTTTGTTTTTTCGATATTAGCGTGTTGTTGTTTTAGTTCGTTTTTCATCATCGCTCCTCTTATTGCGTTAGGTATGGTTTCAGAGTAGTCTCCAGTAAAGGTTTGTGCTGTTGCTCCGCTTGGCGTTGATGCTTCACCGGTTGCAGCTAAAACTGGGTTAATGCCTGCTTTTTTTAAGTCTTCCATCCGTCTTTGGACGGCTGTATTAGACATATATTCTTCCCAGTCTCTCTGCTTTTGAGCTTCTTTTTTTGAGTTTTTGTTTCCTAAGGTGGAACTTACTGCTCCACCTAATACGGAAATTCCTCCGCTTACTAGTCCTTCTATCCAACTCATATTTTGTCTCCTAATAGTGGTCTACAAGTCCGGCGATAGGATTTACTGGCATAGGTCTTGCTGCAGTATCTAGGACGGCAATGTCGAACATCCATTGGTCTGCTATTGTTGATTTTACCTGCAAACATCTGTCTACGTTGTCTGGTGTTTCTTGTATCCATTGTGGGCCTAGCATAGGTAAACTTGCATAGTAGTCTGCGAGGTGCCATTCATCGAGAGGTGTTTCATACATTGATGAAAATTCTCCAGATATTCTCCAATTTTTATATCTGTATTCAGCATATCTTTGTTGGTATCCAAACACTTCTTCGTCTTGTTCTGTTCCTTGAGCGTAGATTTCTTTGTTATAGATAGCTTGCTCACCTAGGTATGCCATTTCTGGCCAGTAGTAATCAAGTCTACGTTTACGGAAGAATTGGCGTGAGATTCCTTGCTGGTAGATATGGTTTTGTCTGATAACTACTAATCCTAAGATTGTTCCCCATTCTTGGAATGATTTAATAAAGTTTGTGCTTAGGTCGTATGTGAGTGATTGTGCACCTAGTTCACCTAGTGCGGAATTGTTTGTTGTTTCAGATACCTGTGTTATTTGTGAAATATTTATTGGTATTCTTTTACCGCCTAGGTATTCTGGTACTTGTATTTCTAGATTGTTAATTGTTACACCGAATTGTGATTTTATAACTTCGTTGATACGTGTACCGCCGGTTGCGTCTCTTTCGAGTATTCTTTGAGTTGCGACTAATGTACGGAATTGGTTAACATCAATACCTTGTGCTTGTCTTAGGTCTGCTGTTCCTATTATTCCTGATGCTCCGTATGTGGTTTCAGCCCATATTCCTAATCCTTTGTTATCGAAATTTCCGTTTACATTTTCTGTTAGAGTTCCTACGTTTGGCATATCTGGATTTCCAGTTGGTTTTCCGCCAACTGTTCTTATTGCAGTTGCTCCGCTTGTGTTTGGTTGGGCTAAGTATCCTATTGTATTTCCGTCAGTTAATGTTGTTACTTTTCCGTTTCCATACACTGCTACAGGTGCAGATATACCTACAGGTATTTGTATAGCTGTTCCTTTT
>JAAUYS010000078.1 GCA_014804995.1 Clostridia bacterium | reverse complement strand
TTTTTAACGGTAACGCCCGTTATAAGTTTTAAGTTTTGCCTATTTTTTAAGTTTACCAGTAAATTATCGACGAGCGCGGAAGCCTGCTTGCCAGCGGGATATATTCTTCCCCTTTCGTCTGCGCAAAATATGCAGTCGAAAAGCTTCGCCCCCGCATACGGGTCTTTACAAGCAATTTTATCAACGAGTGCAACGTTACCGCCGTGATAACGGTCCGCACTCATTGCAGTGTTTGAAATGTTACCCTGACCGTTGCCGGTAGAAGCAAGCTTTTTACCGAGGCGTTCGCCTGCGTCAATTAAACATATTTTTAAATTTTTACCGCTTTTAAGTAATTTGACGGCGCAGGCAAGCCCTGAAGCCCCTCCGCCTATTATTACCAAATCGTAATCAGTATAACTCATAAAATGACCTTTACGTCATTTTATAATAAACGCCCGCAAAAGTCAACACTTAAAGTTTTTAAGAATTTCTTCAAGCGTTGCAAGATGTAACTCCTCGTCCTGCAAAATTCTTGCTACAATCATTTTGACCTGTTCGTTCTTTAAACAGTTGTGCATCTTTTTATAGCCGGCAATTGCCATACGCTCAGAAAGAATATCGTCCTCCAACATATTTCTAAGTGAGCGCGAATACGCGACGTACTTAGTAGAATAAAAGTTGAACGGGGTCGGAGGACACTGTGAGAACACCGGCGCAGAACCGAGCGCAAGAATTGTTTCACCCAAAACGTCAAGATGAAACATTTCCGCAATGGCAATACTTTTTAAAGTATCGGCTATATCTTTATATCCCTTATTTTCAAAAAAGAACGAATGGTAAATATACTGCAAAATTGCGTTAAGCTCCCCTACCGAAGTAGCGTACGCGGGGGAAATAATTCTAAGGCTTAACGCGTCGGGACAGATGCCGTCAGTTGTTGGAAATGGTTCGTTCAGCGTCAAAGGTTTAAGCATAATACAGACTATGAAAAATCGCCTGATTAGGTGCTAAAACACCCAAATTCAGGCGATTATGTGTGACATAGTACTGTGTAAATGTTTATAATTAAATAATTTTAGGCGGTTTTTAGCCGTTTAAGACCTTTTTTAAGAAAATACCGGTGTAACTGCCTTTGACTGTTGCAACCTCTTCGGGAGTACCCGTAGCAACGATATTTCCGCCCTTATCTCCGCCTTCGGGACCTAAATCTATTATCCAGTCAGCGCACTTTATAACGTCCAAATTATGCTCAATAACAAGAACTGTATTGCCACCGCTTCTCAGCCTTGTAATGATGTTTACAAGCTTTTCCACATCGTAGCTGTGCAGTCCTGTCGTAGGCTCGTCAAGAATGTAAAACGTCTTGCCCGTACTGCGCTTTGAAAGCTCTGTTGCAAGTTTTACCCTTTGCGCTTCGCCACCGGACAGCGTGGTAGCACTCTGTCCGAGTTTTATATAACCGAGTCCTACGTCGCATAAGGTTGCAAGCTTGTTGTGTATGGAGGTTATTGGTTTAAAGAACTCTGCCCCCTCTTCCACGGTCATCTCTAATACGTCGGATATGGACTTGCCCTTATACTTTACTTCTAGGGTTTCGCGGTTGTAACGCTTCCCTCCGCACACTTCGCAGGGAACGTAAATGTCAGGCAAGAAGTGCATTTCAATGCGGATAATACCGTCGCCCTGACAGTGTTCGCATCTGCCTCCCGCAACGTTGAACGAAAACCTCCCGCTCTTATACCCCTTTTCTTTTGCATCGGGCGTTGCGGCGAATAAATCTCTTATCATCGTAAACACGCCGGTATAGGTTGCAGGGTTACTTCTCGGCGTTCTTCCTATAGGTTGCTGGTCTATCGCAATAATTTTGTCAAAATGCTCTAAACCTTCAAAACCGTCGCAATTGCCCGTAAGCTGTCTTGCTCCGTTGAGATTATTTGCAAGGTACGGATAGATAATTTCGTTTACCAAGCTCGATTTACCGCTACCCGATACACCGGTTACCGCCGTAATAAGTCCGACGGGGATTTTAACGTCTATCCCCTTTAAGTTATTCTGTTTACAGCCGTTCACTTTAAGCCATCTTCCGTCGCTCTTTTGACGGCAAGCGGGTACTTCTATCTTGCGTCTGCCCGCAAGGAAGTCGCCCGTTATCGAACGGGGTTCACTCATTATATCGTTTAAAGTTCCGCTTGCGACGATTTCTCCGCCGTGTACACCGGCGTAAGGTCCGATATCTACGATGTAATCGGCAGAACGCATAGTGTCCTCGTCGTGTTCGACAACGATAAGCGTATTACCCAAGTCGCGAAGCCCCAAAAGTGATTTTAACAGTTTTTCGTTGTCGCGCTGGTGCAAGCCGATACTCGGCTCGTCAAGAATGTACAATACGCCGGTAAGCGCACTGCCTATCTGCGTTGCAAGCCTTATACGCTGGCTTTCTCCGCCCGAAAGCGTTGAAGCGTTTCTTGACAACGTCAAATAGCCTAAGCCTACATTACTTAAAAAGCTGAGCCTGCTGTCTATTTCTTTTATTATGCTGTCGGCTATCATATGCTCGGTTGCGGAGAAGAACGAAAAATCGGTAAAAGAAGTTAAATCGTCAACCGACATATCGCAAACTTCCGCAATGTTTTTACCGCCGACGGTAACTGCCAGCGCTTCCTTTTTAAGTCTTTTACCCTTGCAGACCGGACAATCAGAGGTGCGCATATAGCGCTCGATATCCCATTTAACGCCCTCTGAAGAGGTTTGCGCGTATCTTCTCTGCAGGTTTGTAACAAAGCCCTCCCACGCCTTTTCGTAACTGCCTGAAAAATGGTAGGCGTTGTAGGTCATTTCAATTCTTTCACCGCCGTTGCCGTACATAAGCATATCGTAAATTTCTTTGGGAAGTTCGGAAACGGGTACGTCAAGTGAGAAGTTGTACACTTTTGCAAGCGAACTTAAATACATCTGCGTCATTGAAGAAGAATCCAAGTTCCAACCGCTTATTTTAATTGCGCCGTCGCGAAGCGTTTTCGATTTATCGGGGCAGATTAAATCGGGGTCCACTATCTGTCTGAACCCTAACCCCGAACACTCGGGACAAGCGCCCCAAGGAGTGTTGAAAGAGAAAAGCCTCGGCTCTATTTCTTCAATTGATATCCCGCAATCGGGGCAGGCGTATTTGGAAGAATAAAGCTCCTCCTTTCCCTCGCAATCGATTACGACTAGCCCGTCGGCAAGGCGTAAAGCGTTTTCCAAACTGTCGGTAAGCCTTTTTAAGATGCTTTCTTTAATGACAAGCCTGTCCACAACGACAGAAATATTGTGGCGGATATTCTTTTCCAAATGAATATCTTCCTGCAGGTCGTAGATTATTCCGTCTATTTTTACCCTGCCGTAACCGCCTTTTTTGTAGTTTGCAAGTTCTTTTACAAACTCGCCCTTTTTACCGCGCACGACGGGTGCTTCAACCATTATTTTACTGCCCTCCGGCATAAGCATAACCCTGTCTGCGATTTCGTCTACGGACTGACGGCGTATTTCACGCCCGCACTTAGGGCAATGCGGAATACCGACGCGCGCGAAAAGCAGACGGAAATAGTCGTAAATTTCCGTTACCGTGCCAACAGTTGAGCGGGGATTGTGGGAAGTCGTCTTCTGGTCTATCGATATTGCGGGGGAAAGTCCGTCAATAAGCTCCACATCGGGCTTTTCCATTTGACCTAAAAACTGCCTTGCATAGGATGAAAGACTTTCTATATACCGCCTTTGCCCCTCGGCAAAAATCGTATCGAAGGCAAGCGTTGATTTTCCGCTACCGGAAAGCCCCGTAAACACGGTGAGAGTGTTGCGGGGTATATGCACGTCTACGTTTTTTAAGTTGTTCTCTTTTGCGCCTTTTACGTAAATTTCTTCTTTCATTGCTTTTTGATTTTTAAAAGTTTTTTCTTTAACTGGGATATGGTGTCGCGAATTTCAATTGCCTTTTCAAAGTCCAGCTGAGATGAAGCAACCTTCATAAGCGCCTTTAATTTTTCAATCTCCTGAGGAATATCTGACGGTTTTATATCGTCGGTGCTGGACTTTTTACCCGTAATTCCTATTGAGTTTTTAACGTCTTTTATTATCGTTTTGGGAACTATACCGTGCGCGGTGTTGTATTCCTGCTGAATTTTACGGCGACGGTTTGTTTCGTCAATTGCACGGCGCATACTGCCCGTAATCTCGTCGGCGTACATTATAACCCTGCCTTCGGCGTTTCTTGCCGACCTGCCTATCGTCTGAACGAGAGCCGTTTCGCTACGCAAAAAGCCCTCTTTATCGGCGTCTAATATGGCAACGAGCTTTACTTCCGGCAGGTCAAGCCCCTCACGCAACAGGTTTATTCCGCAAAGAACGTCAAATTCACCGCTTCTAAGTCCGTTTATTATGTCTATTCTTTCAAGCGCGTCAATGTCGCTGTGCATATAGCGCACCTTTAAGCCGTGTTCCTTTAAGTAGGAAGTTAAGCTTTCCGCCATACGCTTGGTCATAGTTGTTACAAGAACCCTTCCACCGCTTGCAATTACGCCCTTGGCTTCGCCTAAAAGGTCGTCAATCTGCGTCTTTGTAGGACGAATGGTAACTTCCGGGTCTAAAAGCCCCGTAGGGCGGATAATCTGTTCAACGACGTTGCCCGCTTGCTCCATTTCGTAGGGAGCGGGCGTAGCGGAAACGCATATAAGTTGCGGAACGCGTGCGTCAAATTCTTCAAAAGTCAACGGTCTGTTGTCGTATGCAGACTTTAAACGGAATCCGTAGCCGACTAAATTTTCCTTTCTTGACCTGTCGCCGTGATACATTGCGCGTATCTGCGGTATCGTCATATGGCTTTCGTCTATAAATACGAGGAATTTACCTGCAGGAAAATAGTCCAAAAGCGTGAAAGACGGCTCCCCGGGAGCGCGCCCGTCAAAGTAACGGCTGTAATTTTCAACCCCGCTACAGTAGCCTATTTCTCTCATCATTTCAAGGTCGTAGGTTGTGCGCTGTTCAAGGCGTTGCGCCTCTAAAAGCTTGCCCTCGTCGCGGAATGCTTTAACCTCGTCGTTCATATCCCGCTCTATCATTGACAGCGCGGACTGCATTTTATCGTTACCGACTGCGTATTGGCTTGCGGGGAAGATTAAAACGTGTTTAAGCTCTGAAATAATATTGCCCGATACGGCGTCTACTTCACAAATTCTTTCAATTTCGTCGCCAAAGAATTCTACGCGTATAGCGACTTCAGAATTGCTTGCGGGGAAAATTTCAACCGCATCCCCCCTTACGCGAAAAGACGAACGCTGAAAGTCAATATCCCTTCTTGCGTACTGAATTTCAACAAGCCGTCTTATAAGAGCGTCGCGCTCCAACTCCATACCCGGTCTTAAAGAAATGGCAAGGCGGAAGTACTCTTCCGGTGCGCCCAAGCCGTAAATACAGCTTACGGACGCAACCACTATTACGTCATCTCTTTCGCCGAGGGAACTTGTTGCGGAGTTCCTAAGCTTGTCTATTTCGTCGTTTAAGCTCATATCCTTCTCGATATAAGTATCGGTAGAAGGTATGTAGCTTTCGGGTTGGTAATAATCGTAATAAGATACAAAGTATTCGACGCGGTTGTTGGGAAAGAACTCTTTAAACTCGTTACAAAGCTGTGCGGCAAGCGTTTTATTATGCGCTATAACCAGAGTAGGGCGGTTTACGTTATTTATGACGTTAGCCATTGTAAAGGTTTTTCCGCTACCCGTAACCCCGACGAGAACCTGCGTGCGTATGCCGTCAAGAACGCCTTCCGTAAGGCTTTGTATAGCCTGCGGCTGGTCGCCCGTGGGATTAAATTTTGAATGCAATTCAAACTTCATATCACCCAGAATTATAACCTATTTTTCTATTATTTACAACTGTTTGCAAGCTGTTTTTTTGCAAAAAACAAACTTTTGTTTATTATTGTTTGAGTAAAATAAAAGCCCCCGTTTTCTTTCGGGGGCTAATTTAATTAAGAGTTCTTTTTCTTAACGACGTTACCGCCGGTAAGCAAAATCATTTTAACGGCTTCGATAGAGAAATTATCAGCGACAACCGTCAGTTTTTTGTTTAAAGTTCCACGCGCAAGCACTTTTATATACGTAATTTTGCCGTTTATTGAGGGAATGCGCTTTTTCATCTCTTCAAGCGTAACCGTTTCACCGTTTTCAAAGTGCTTTCCGAGGGTGTCTATATTGACTATTCCGGACTTGGTTTTGTCGGAAATTTCTTCGGTTTCTTCTACGAGCGCGGTAGCTACGTCGTCCTGCATAAGCTCGTTAGCCTCACTTGCAAGAACGAAATCTCTGGGTAAGAATACGTCTCCGCTCTGCGCGTCCTCTTCTGTAAGTTCTTTTATAAGTCCGCGGTCTACGAGGGGCTGAGT
>JAAUYS010000077.1 GCA_014804995.1 Clostridia bacterium | reverse complement strand
GTTTTGTGCTATATAATATTATCTCTCTTATTCTTTCTATTTTTTGTGCGTTCTTGATGTTTTTTATCATTTGTGTATATTCGTCATCGGTAAGATAAACTTTTTGGGGGTTCATTGTAAAAGTACCGCCCCACTCGTCCCCGCCTTCGTACTTGGGGCAGAGGTGCATATGCAGGTGGCAACCCGTATCGCCGTATGCACCGTAGTTTAATTTGTCGGGTTTGAACACCTTATGTATAGCCTTTGCCACGCGGTTGACGTCTGCAAAGAAAGCGTTCCTTTCCTCGTCGGAAATATCCACTATTTCGCTTACGTGGTCTTTATATGCAACGATGCACCTCCCACGTTTGGACTGCTCTTTAAAGAGTATAAGCTGGCTTACGGAAAGGTCGCAAATTTTTATTCCGAATTTTGCAAGCGGTTCACCGCCGACGCAGTATCCGCAATTTTTATCTTTCATATTTATTCCCCCGTCGATAGGTTTTTAACATTACTATTTTAGCACAGCGTTTTTAATTATTCAATAGGTAATTATAAATTTGCTGTTGATTTTTGCAAGGCACAGTGATACAATAAACCGTAAGGAGGATATTATGGACAAAAAATTTATTAAAAAAATTCTTGCCGTAGTTTTGGGTATGTCATTACTCATTATGATATACCGTTTAGTATCGTTGATTATGGACGCCTCGCTAACGGATGACGCAGTGCTTATGGGTTCTTCTGACATTGAAGAAAGTGCTATGTTTATGAAGTGGACTTCAGTTGCTCTCATCTGCCTGTTAGTACCTACGCTTACTTGCTATGCGTTTGCGTTTTTCGGTAACAAAAAGATTTTTACTATTTGCTCCGCCGTTTTAAGCCTTTTTGTCGCCGTGTGCTGTATTGCGTTTTTTGCAAAAATGAGGAGCATTTTGTTAGAAGACGTTGACGCATTAGTTTACGCTTCCGGCGCGGGGTATTTTTCGGAAATGATGCAACTTGCCGTTCCCTCACTTATCGCTTGTGCGTACTTTACAGTATGTAGCGTTTTGGCTTTTAAAAAAGTAAATAATTCTAAGACAGGTGAAAGCAATGAAGAAAATTAAATTATTTTTGGTAACCTTGTTTTGCCTCATTTGCCTTTGTGTAGCTTTTTCAGGTTGCTCGACAGTTACGGGCGAATTCATAGAAGGCAGTTTTATAATAAAAAGCGGTTCAAATTATTCCGCCTCCTCCCGCACACTGACTATTCGCGGTTCGTTTGACGTGAGCTTGCCACAAGCGGGGAAATATGACGTAAGCTATACTCTTGTTCAAGTAGACGCTAACGGTACCGCGACGAGCGATGAAAAAAACTGCACCACTTCCATAACTGCAGATAAAGGCGATTATACCGTAGAATTTACCGAAAAAATTACAACATCTGTTAACAGTGTAAGGGCACGGTTAAAAAATATAAACGTTAAATTGGTTAATGAAAAAAAGGAACAAAGCGCATATGTAGACGGCAGTTTGATGATAACTTCCAGTAGATATAGCTCGAATGAACTATATGTTAGCGGTTTGTTTGACGTGAAGTTACCTAAAGCAGGTACATATAAAATAAGCTACGTTATTGCCCAAACTAACACGAACGGAACTCTGACCGGCGCTGAGGAAGAACGTTTTACCGATATAGTTGCAAGTAAAACGGAATATACGATAAGATTTTCAGCATATATAAAAACATCTGTTAACAGTACAAACATAAAAATAAAAGACGTTACCGTTAAGTTCATAGGAGACGAAACGGGACACGACGCTTATGCGATAGGTTTCGGCGTTACAGGTGGCGTATTATTTGCCGGACTTATCACCGTATTCGTACTTGATAAATTAGGTATATTCAATAAAACTAAAAAAGAAAATTAATTTTAATAACAAACAATAACCGCCCTTGCGCATTCAGCGCAAGGGCGGTTTTATTCAAATATAACCTAAACGTCTTATATGCGTTTTAAATTAATACTTATCTCTTTTGGTGTAGGTGGTATGTAACAGCTCGTGAGCCTTATGGGAATTAGGTTCGCCAAAGAACTCTTTATAAAGCGTGTCAACTGCGGGTGTCTCGTGAGAACGACGGAGCTTGCTCTCTTTATCGTAGTTATACAGCGCCTGCGCACGCACCGCCTTTAAGTCGATGTTGTTACGCACTTCGTCGTGAACGTAAGGCTGACCGCCTCCGTTAATGCATCCGCCGGGGCAAGCCATAATTTCAACGAAGGTGTAATTCTTTTCACCGCTCTTTATAGCTTCCAAAACCTTTCTTGCATTGCCGAGTCCGCTTGCAACCGCAACCTTTACGGTGGTTTTGCCTATGGTGTACTCAGCCTCTTTAACGCCTTCCGTTCCGCGCACTTCCTTAAACTCCAAGGGTGCGCCCTTACCGCCAAGCTTGACGGAAGCAGTTCTAAGCGCGGCCTCCATAACACCGCCCGTTGCGCCGAAGATTGCGCCCGCGCCCGAAGCCTCGCCGAAAGGCAAATCGAAAGCGGTTTCCTGCAGGTTTGCAAAATCAATGCCCGCTTCCTTTATCATCTTGGCAAGCTCACGCGTGGTGATTGCGGAGTCTGTGTAATGACCGAGTTCGTCGCGGGTTACCTCAAACTTCTTAGCCGTGCAAGGGATAACCGAAACGACGTAAAGGTTTTCAGGCTTTATGCCATTCTTTTGGCAATAATAGGTTTTAAGCACTGCCGAGAACATTTCCTGAGGGGATTTGCAGGTTGAAATGTTGGGGATAAATTCGGGATAGTAATGCTCCGCAAACTTGACCCAGCCGGGGCAACAGCTTGTGAACATAGGCGTGGGTTTACCGCTCTTTAATCTTTCCAAAAGCTCGGTTGCCTCTTCCATTATAGTAAGGTCTGCGGTAATATCCATATTAAAGCACTTGACGTCGCCGAGTTGCTTTATTGCCGTTACCATTTTGCCCTCTACGTTGGTTCCTGCGGGCAAACCGAACGCTTCACCCAGCGTTGCGCGTACGGACGGCGCGGTGTAGAACACCACTTGCTTTTCGGGGTCTACGATAGCGCCCCAAACGTCTGCAACGGAGGACTTTTCATAGAGTGCGCCTACGGGGCAGGCTACTATACACTGACCGCAATTTACGCAGGGAGTGAACGCCAAAGAAACGTCGTACGGCGAGCCTATCGTCTTTGCATAACCGCGGTTCTTAGGACCTATTGCGCCTATCGTTTGCTTTTCGCAGGAGGCAACGCAACGGGTACACATAATGCACTTACTGTTATCCCTTACAACCGACGCGGACAAGTCGTCTATGGGCTTCAAGTCGTGGTCGGTGCCGAATCTGTCTTCTTCCGCGTTGTATTCTAAGGCAAGCTTTTGAAGTTCGCAGTTCATAGAACGCACGCAGCTTAAACACTTCTTTTTATGGGTTGAAAGAATTAATTCAATGGTAGTCTTTCTGGACTTTCTTACGCGGGGGGTGTTAGTCTTTACTTCCATTCCCTCGGTAACGGGATAAACGCACGCCGCAACCAAGCCCCTTGCGCCCGTCGCCTCAACGAGGCAAAGACGGCACGAGCCTACGCACTGCACGTCCTTTAAATAGCACAAGGTGGGTATTCTTATGTTAGCAAGCTTAGCAGCCTGCAATATAGTTGAGCCTTCGGGTACGCTTACGGGTATTCCGTTAATTTTTAAATTTACAAGCTTTTCCATAACACCCTCCTCACTTTTTAGTTATAGCGCCGAACTTACAATGCGCTATACACTGACCGCACTTTATACATTTAGTAGTATCTACGACGTGCGCGCTCTTTACCGCGCCGGAAATTGCGCCCGCGGGGCAGTTCCTTGCGCACAGCGTACAGCCACGGCACTTGTCGGGTTCTATGTAGTAATTGAGAAGCGATTTGCACACGCCGGCAGGGCAACTCTTTTTATAGATGTGTGCCTCGTACTCGTCGCCAAAGTGTTCCATTGCCGAAAGTATGGGGTTGGGCGCGGACTGACCGAGCGCGCACAGCGACGACGACTTCATATGCTCGGAAACTTCTTTTATTTTATCAAGGTCTTCGGGCTCGCCCTTGCCTGAACAAATCTTATCCAGAATTTCCAAAAGGCGTTTAGTGCCTATACGGCAGGGAGTACACTTACCGCAACTTTCGTCGGCAGTAAACTCCAAGTAGAATTTAGCGATGTCCACCATACAGGTATCTTCGTCCATAACGATAAGTCCGCCGGAACCCATCATCGAGCCTATGGATACAAGGTTGTCGAAGTCCATACCTATATCAATATATTTTGCGGGAATGCATCCGCCCGAAGGTCCGCCCGTCTGCGCGGCCTTGAATTGCTTGCCACCCGGTATACCTCCGCCGATGTCGTAAATTATAGTTTTAAGGGGAGTTCCCATAGGAACTTCTACAAGTCCTACGTTCTTAATCTTTCCGCCGACGGCGAAAACCTTGGTACCCTTACTCTTCTCTGTTCCTATCTGCGAGAACCAGGCAAAGCCGTTGAGAATAATAGGCGCGATGTTCGCCCAGGTTTCAACGTTGTTTAATACGGTGGGCTTTTTGAAAAGACCGCACTGTGCCGAGAAGGGCGGGCGGGGTCTGGGTTCGCCCCTGTGTCCTTCAATACTTGCCATAAGCGCAGTTTCTTCACCGCAGACGAACGCTCCCGCGCCAAGGCGGAGCTGTATATCAAAGTCAAATCCGCTACCTAAAATGTTCTTGCCCAAAAGCCCGTATTCACGCGCCTGCTTTATTGCTATGTTAAGCCTTTCTACGGCTATGGGGTACTCCGCGCGGACGTATATGTAACCTTCCTGCGCGCCTACCGCGTAGCCGGCTATCGTCATAGCTTCAAGCACGCAGTGAGGGTCGCCCTCCAAAACCGACCTGTCCATAAACGCGCCGGGGTCGCCCTCGTCGGCGTTACAGCAGACGTACTTTTTATCGCCCTTGGCGTCCTTGGTAAATCTCCACTTTAAGCCCGTAGGGAAGCCTGCGCCTCCTCTTCCGCGCAAGCCCGCCTTTTGAACTTCGTCAATGACGCTTTCGGGTGTCATCTCGAAGAGTGCGCGCGCAAGTGCGGAATAGTCGCCCGCACCGATAGCTTCGTCAATGCTCTCCGCTTCGATTACGCCACAGTTACGCAGAGCTATTCTCTTTTGATGTTTGTAGAAAAGTATTTCCGAGAAAGGAATAACGCTTCCGTCGGCGTTTACCGTTTCTGCGTATAAAAGTTCCTTAACGATTTCACCGCCCTTTACAAGGTGCTTTTCGGCAACCGTCTTTGCGTGTTCGGGGGTCATCTGTGCGTAGAACGCGCCTTCGGGGTAAACTATCATAATAGGGCCGAGCGCGCAAAGTCCGAAGCAACCCGTTTTAACGATTAAAACGTCGTCTATGCCCAATTCCTTAAAGGACTTTTCAAGCTGTTCTATAACTTGTAACGAGTGCGACGAAGTACAGCCCGTACCTCCGCAGACGAGAACCTGCTTTCTGTAACCGGTTCTCGACGCAAGCTTTTCAGCCTGCTCGCGTACTATTCTTCTTACGTTTATTATCTGCGCCTTTTCCGCGCTGATTTTTTTAAGTTCTTCAACAGTCATTTAAACCACCTCAATCCTGCATATACTTGTCGAGAATGCCCTTTACGTCGTCGGGGGAAAGTTTACCGTAAACTTCTCCGTCAACAATCATAACGGGCGCAAGCCCGCACGCGCCTACACAACGACAGCTTTCTATTGAAAACTTTTTGTCGGGCGTGCATTCCCCGCACTTGATTCTTAGTTCCTTTTCAACCGCTTCAAGCACCTTATCCGAACCCTTAACGTAGCAAGCCGTGCCTAAGCAAATGCTTATCTTGTGCTTGCCCTTGGGATTCAACGAAAACTGTGAATAGAAAGTAGCAACGCCGTACACTTCGGCAAGGGGGATATTGAGTTCTTCTGCGATGACCGTCTGTACCTCCGCGGGAAGATAACCGTAAATGTCCTGCGCGCAATGCAGAACGGGCATAAGCGCGCCCGCCTCTCCGCGGTGTTCTTCTATGCAGGCAAGCAGTTCGCTCATCTGTTCTTTGGTTCCCTCAAACAAATTTTGTGCCATTTTTCACTCCTACAAAAACGTGAATTGATAAAACTGTACTTATTATATCACTACTCATCGACAAAATAAAACTATTTTCGTATATAAAATTAATTTTTCTGTTGTAAATTTTTCACAAAAAATACGGCGGAGCCGAAGCACCGCCGTATTCAAGTTATGGGAGGAATAATGATTTATTCAGCAGGGTCGTAGAAGCCGTCCGTATCGGTATTGGGGTTACGGCGTTTAGTAAGCACTACTATGAGCGCTATAACCGCAACAAACAATGCCACAGCAACAACTATTATGAGCCAGAGGGGAACTCCGCTTCCCGTCTGGATAACGGGTGCGGGGTCGGTGTTTCCGCCCAAGTCGCCGGTTATGGATACCGCGCGGGTTGCGTTGAACGCGTCAAGCGTATAGTTGTCGTCAGAAATCTCTGCTATTACAAAGTTCTCGCTTCCTACCGTCGTGAAGTCTCCGCCGTTAGTCCTTACGGTAAGGGTTACGGTCTTGCCAAGCTTCTCGTTGGTGAACGTATAAACCGTAGCGCCGTTTACCGTCTGGGTTTCGGGAAGTCTCGTCCAGCCCTCTATTTCAGGGGTCGGAAGATGCGATTCGCCGTCGTATACGAACGAGGTCTTATCCCAGTTAATTGTAAGTTCACGCCTGTTTACAACGAACTTGCCTACGTTAGTTGCCTTGCTGTCAGGGTCGGTTACGTTCTCTTTGTACGTTACCTGGTACTTGCCGTCCTCTACGTTTTCAAAGCCTTCGAAGACTATAGAGTAGCTTCCCCTCGTAAGCGTGCTTGCGTCTTCGGTTACTACCTTAGCCGTTACTAAGCCGGTTTCAATGTATTCTTTAAACTTAGCGTTCTGGATACCGGTGCTGAGCTTATCGATATATCCGCCGTCCCAAAGCTCGCTTGCAAGCTGTTTGCCGTCAGGTATTGCGTCGCCGTATACCGCGTCGTAAGTCTTGCCGTCTACAAACAGTATTCTTATGTAGATGGTGTCAACAAGTACGAGCGCAGTCCACTGCCCGTAATACGTCTCGTGGTTGGGTATTACTATCTTGAAGTTTACGAAGTATCTCGTATCGTTGCCCGTGCGGTAGAATATAGGACTTACTGTGCCCACAACCGTGGGGTCGTTCTCGGGTAAGATTTTTGAAGGGTCGTTGTTGTCAAGGCTGTAAGGATTACTGAAATAGAATTCTATATCAGCGTCTTCGTAGCCTGCGAACGTGAAGTTTACGTACTTGCCGTCGTCGTCAGTTGCGCCGAGGGACATCGTAAGCCTGTCGTCCTGCTCTATTACCTGGTTGTACTCGCCGGATTCCTTGAAGGATATCTTGGCAAGCTGTACTTCGAGTACGCCCTTGTCTTCCTTGCTTCCTACGAACGTTACCTTGTAGTTGGTCATATCCGTATTCCAGCTTCCCTCTATATCGTAGTAGCCTGCGTTGAGGTAGTTGCCTTTGTCAAAGCTTCCGCTTGCAAAGTCTAT
>JAAUYS010000076.1 GCA_014804995.1 Clostridia bacterium | reverse complement strand
GCATCATTGATTTCCGACCTCGACCTACCACTTCCAAAAATTGTAGTGGTAGGTGTAAAAGCTAGATATAACCTATATTTTATTAAATTCCTACCACACCTACCACCAATTTCAATAAACTTTTACGTGTGCGCGCATACGCACGCGCACGGGTGCATGCGTATAGTTTCCTAAAAAAAGTGGTAGGCGTGGTAGGCATAAATATTCATTGCATATCCATGCATCAAAATCGTCGTCTTTCCACGTGATTTTGGTCGTTTTCGTATGTCCATGCATCAATCTTGCATATTTATGCCTACCATTTCCTCGATTCCAGAAGTGGCATGCATGAAGCTCGTTTTTGGCTGGAATGCTTGCCGCGTCGGTGTCCGGACCGCCTACCACTTCCGTTTTCGGGAAGTGGCATGCAGTATTTTATGTATATTCATGCAGCGTGTCCCGATTCCTCCGGTCCATATGGAAAAGAAAAATCCCCAGGCGCGTATGCGCCCGGGGATTTACTTGTTTGCTACAAACATATTATTAAAAACCCACCAACATGGGTTTCGGCGATGGCATTGTCAATAGAAGTAGAGCAACATGCAGCAGGCATTTCCTACAGAGCCTACAGTGTTAGTCGAGACGACGGTGAACGTGTCAGGATGGTTGTACTGCATAGTCTGGCAGAAATCTTGAAGCTGGCTCGCGACGTCGACCATGTCGCCTACGAAAGTAGCAGTCTTGTACATGGCATCCATAAAGATGTCTCCTTTCGTGTCCAACTCTTATGTAGAGCGATGGGACTTATTTTCTTGAAAATCAGACCTAACATCTAATTTTTCACCTATTTTCCGGGACATGCCTTTGCATGTCCTTTTCGGTTGGATTGGCCACCTGCCATCCAGAAAATTTTTCTCAAATTGGATCTTGCATTTTTAGCAAGATTGTAGTAAAATAAACTTGGTTACATAAGTATTCTGCGTAAGGAGTTGTTTTTACATTGCATCCCATTGGAAACGAACTGCTCGCCAAGGTCTTCCAAAAGAGAGGCTACGATCCTAACTTCCTACTTGACATAGACTGTGCCGAGCACGGCGAAATGACGAACGCACGGAAGCTGTGCGAGCTGCTGCACGGCGTCCATGAGTCCGGGGAGGAAATCGTATTCCTGCCCGACTTCGACATGGACGGCATCATGAGCGGCGTCATAGGCCTCGCCGGCCTGCGGGAGCTGGGTTTCAATTCCGATCTCTTCGTACCCGATCCGAAGGACGGTTACGGGTTCACTCCCGCGACCATAGACCGCCTGATCGCCATCTATCCCGACGTGAGGCACATCATCACGGGCGACGTGGGCATCACTTGCAATGAGGGCATAGCGCATGCCGTCGAGAAGGGCATCACCGTGTACGTGACAGACCACCACATGCCGGGTACCGAGCTGCCCGACGCTGCCGTCATCGTGGATCCCATGTGTCCGGACAGTACCTACATCCATCCAAAGATTTGCGGCGCGTACGTGGTGTACCAGTGCATGTGCCTGTACGCCCACATGTACGGCGATCGCATGGTGCAGGAGCGCATCCATAGGCTGCGCGTGTTCGCCGGCATCGGTACCGTTTCGGACCGTATGCCCCTTCTATACGAGAACCGGCAGGTCGTACGCGATTCCGTGGGCATCTCCAAGTTCCTTTACTGCGACGGCGATCCCGCCGCCGCGAATTCCGTCACGGGCTCTCCCGCGTACATGAACGCGTTCAAGGGGCTCCATTATACTTACGCCGCGTTCGCCGAGGCCGGCAAGCTCCAGGACTCCGAGAACATAGACGAGGATTTCTACGGATTCTACCTGGCGCCGACGTTCAATTCCATCAAGCGGCTGGACGGCGACATGCACGAGGCGTTCAACGTGTTCTTCGGCGTGCATCCAGAGGAGTCCATCCGTTACCTCATCCAGTTGAACGACGAGCGGAAGAACATCGTCGAGGAGTATTTCCAGGAGATCATGGACAGCACGCAGCCATATGCGCCCCTCGCGTACATCATAGACGCGCCCAGCGGCGTGGTTGGCCTGCTCGCCCAGAAGATCATGTCCATTACCAGGATGCCCACGCTTGTCCTGCACGAGGTCGACGGGGAGCTGAGGGGTTCCGGGCGTTGCCCCGAGTGGTTCGACTTCATCGAGACGGCTCGTCCGGTGGGCGGTTACTTCGCCGGGCACAAGTCCGCGTTCGGGTGCCACTTCGCCGACGAGGAAGAGCTCAAGGCCGTCCTGGACACGTGCAACCAGGCGTTGACCGAGACATTGAGCGAGATCGACATCACGGAGGAGCCCGACGTCTATATCGACAACGTGACGCATACCGGCGACGCGGAGCTCGACGTGGCCCAGCTCATGGACTTCGTGCAGGCCGTAAGGCGGTACCGTCCCTTCGGCATGGGATTCGCGGAGCCCGTCATCAAGATCCGATTGAGGGTCCGGGAGTGCGACTTCAAGGTTATCGGTTCCGAGCAGAAGCACGTTAAGGTGTTCCTCCCCCATGGCGTCGAGGCCCTTTGTTGGAACCAGAGCTCCAAGCTGTCCGACATCGAGCACAGCGAGACGTTCACGCTGACGGGCACGTTCGAGATAAACGACTTCGCGGGCCGCAACACGCTCGCCCTGAAGGGGGACATGACGTGCTGAGCAGACGCAAGCCGAATATCCACGTGGGTATAGCAATCGTGCTTGCCGTGATTTACGTCAGCATGTCGGAGTTCATCTCGGTTACCGTGGGTCGCGGCGTCCCGGGGTCCCTCATCCTGGATTTGTCCATGGCGGCCATATGCGCGGCCGCGTATTTCCACGAGTTCGGCCTGCGAGAGCGCGATTACCGTCTGGAGCACGTAGGTATATTGTATTGCGCGGGTTTCGTCTATTGGCTGTGCGTGTGCCCCCTGGTCAGCTATTACCAGCGCGAGGCGGGGCAGTGGCCCGTGGACATATTGGGCGGACTTTCCGGTACGGACCGGCCGATGTACGCCATCATAGCCCTGGTCGCGGCTCCCCTGTTCGAGGAACTGTTCTTCCGGGGGATATTGTTCGAGTGCCTGCAGGAACGCATCCCATGGCCGTTCGCGTCCCTGATCGCGAGCGCCGTGTTCGCCGCCATACACGGGTCTAACGCCCAGGTGTACGGGGCGTTCATCCTCGGGCTCTTCCTGTGCATGCTGTACCACGTGACCGGGAACATTGGGTGGAACGTGCTGTTCCATTCGTTGTACAACCTGGGCATGCTTTTCGTACAACCCATGCTGCCCGTACCCGAGTCGATGGAGACGCACCACGTCCTGTTCATCATCGTAAGCGCAGTACTCCTGCTGTATACTACGGTCCTGTTCTGGGCCGTGGTTCACATAAACGAGAGCGGGCGCCCGTGAAGGGTGCCCGCTCTTTTTGACGTCCAGGAGGCTTTCCAAGGCGTCTTTTCGGTCTGGGGGTATCCCGATACCATTAATGTGACAGAGGGCCCTCACAGGGCGTCCTGGGGCGCCTGGCGGGCATTCATGACATGATGCCGAACCTCAGTTTCCATTCCAGTATACGGCGGACCGACTCGTCGATCCGTTTTTCTGAGATTTTGCCGGATTTCACGGCGTCCAACAGGTTCCCGTAGTCCGTCGGCAGGCTGGACGTCAGCAACAGGTCGTTGCCGGCCTTTACTGCCTGCACGCTGGGAGACGAGCCCTTCGTATATAACTTTATCGCGTCCATGTCCAGGTCGTCCGTCATGATCACCCCGTCGAAGCACATCTCATTGCGCAGGTAGCCTACCACCTTTTCCGACAGGGACGCGGGCTTTGTCGGGTCCATGCAGTTTATGATGTTATGCGATACGAGTACGCCCGGTACGTCCGCCAGTATGCCCGCCTGGAAGGGGAGCAGGTCGCACGATTCGAATCGGGACAGCGGCCTGTCGTCGATCGCGATGCCGGTATGGGTGTTCGCGTTGTTTCCGTAGCCCGGGAAATGCTTTAACGCGCCCGACATGCCGTTGTCGGCCATCGTCCTTACGATCGCGTCTATCGCCGTGGCAGTGCCCTCGGCATCCAGTCCCATCGTGCGGTCGTAGATGTAGTCGTCAGGATTGTCCGCGACGTCGCACACGGGCGCCAGGTTCAGGTTTATGCCGAGGCCTTTCAACAATCTCGACTTGGTTTCCGTGTCGCTTACCAGTCCTGCCATGCCCGACTTACCGTATACGTCCCGTGGCGACTCGAACGGGTTCGACGCGAGGTTCCTGTTCGAGCTCACGCGCACCACGGTCCCGCCTTCCTCATCCACCGCGATGAAGAGCGGTATCTTCGACTTGGCCTGCGTGTCCTTTATCATTTGGATCACGCCGTCCTTCGTCTTTCCCGAGAAGTCCTTTCCGTACATCGTGTATCCCGCAGGGTGGTACGTTTTCGTATACTTACCTGGGTCGTCGGGATACCTCGACAGGAACATCTGGCCTATTTTTTCCTCAGTCGACATGTCGAACATGATCTCGTCGATCCTGTCGGGCAGCTCATGTTCCGTTTCAGTCCCCAGCATGTCCCTCGATACCAGTACGTCCCTGCAGTTCTTGAATATCTGGGCAGCCTGGGCCCTCGTCGCGCATGCCTTCGGGCTGAGCGTCGTTCTCGACGTGCCGGATATGACTTTGTGCGTCACGGCCCATGCCATTCCCTCGCGTGCCCATCCCGATATCCTTCCTTCGTCTGCATACCCGTCCAGCAGGTCTATGTCGTAGTACGCGTCGTTGCCCGTCCTCTGCGCGAAGCGGTAGAGCATGACGGCCATCTGTTCCCTCGTCACGTCAGAGTTCGGCGAGAACCGGAACCTTGCCGTACCCGATACTATGTCGTTCATGGCGGCCCATTCCACCTGCCTCGAGTACCATGAATTCATTGGTACGTCCAGGAAGTGCCTTTCTGTGTATCCGTCAAGGTCCGGTCCCACGAAGTTGGACAGTACCATCACGAACATGGCCCGTGTCATGTTCGCGGCAGGCGAGAACGTGGCCATCGACGTTCCGTTGAACAGGTTCTCGTCGTATACGTACTGGACTGCGTCATAATACCAATCCGTGTCCCGTACGTCCGTGAACGGCATGTCCTTTGCGAATGCCTGCAGTTGCGCGGCGAACGTGAGTACGGTCAGTACCAATGCCATTATCTTCTTCATTCGAAACATCACCCCTCTCGTATTATTTTATGCGGGTATGCGAGCATGTTCAACGATTGCGATGTTCGAATGTTTGGTAAATCCAGGTGTCGAATCCCAGTCCGTTTCGTCCGTGGCCGGCTCCATGTCGTCCCCATGGGCCGACATGGGCCTCGCGGGACGCCATGGCGTCCCGCTGCCCTGGTATTTGGATGATACTGTATTTTTATGTCATTTTACGTATTTTTGTTGAAAAATGTATTTGGTTGTGCTATCATAATCCTACTGGCATTTCCAGTTTCATATAAACCAATCTCATAAGAAGGAGGATGCGGCCGTATTGACAATCGAATATTCATGTCCGGCCGCGAAGACAGCATGACAAAGAAGCTCTTGTCGTTATTGCTCGCATTGTGCATGGCTGCGGTCCTCGTACCCAGCGCGTTTGCGGCCGAAGGCGATGCCGGATCCATGGAAGAGGGTTCGGTCGAGACGCTTGCCGATGCGACCCCGCCGACGTACGTGGCCAGAATCGGTACCACGTTCTATCGGACCCTGGCTACGGCGGTGCAGTGCGCGGAGGCCCATGACGTAATCGAGGTGCTCGAGCCAAACGTCCAGCTCACGGACACAGCGGTCATCGAGAGCGACGTGACCCTGGACATACCTGACGGTACGAGCGTCTGGGTGATGGGCGACGGCCGGCTGACCGTCATCGGACAGCTGAACGTCCTCGGCGATCTCTGCCTCACCGACAATTCATTTCTTGACGCGACGTACGGTATGGTGATCGTGGGAGGGAACGTCCTGATCGCGGGCCAGAAGAACGTTTACGGTACCGTCACCCTCGTCGGGAACGGGCGCGCGGTCTCGAACGACAATATCTCGGGCTACCTGAGCGGCCATGTCCGCTCGACAGACGGATCCGTCTTGCAGTACGGGGGCCGTACGTATGCCTACGCATGGGTCTATCGGGGCGTCATCGATACGGATCCGCCGTTGATGCCGGCCGACGTCAAGCTGGGCGGACTGTCCGTTTCGGCGGGGTCCCTGTCCCCCAGTTTCGCGACGAATACCTACGAGTACGACGTGACCGTCGAGAACGGAACGAAGAGCATCTGGGTCCTGCCTTCCGCATCCCAGGGCCTGACCATAAAGGTCAACGGTCACGTGACGGCCAGCGGCGTGGCGTCCGACAATATCGGGCTTTCCGTCGGTACGAACAAAATTTACGTCGACGTGACCCGTGACGACGGCAGCGTCACAGTGCGATATACTCTGAACGTCACCCGTAAGGACGACGTGGCCAAGTACAACGTGCGCGTCGAGAACACGACGCATGGGTCATTCCTCGTGGATCCGCTTGCGGCGGTCGAGGGTACGCAGGTGACAATACAGGCAAAGCCCGATTCCGGGTACGAGGTGACAGGAGTCGTCGCCGTATCCAACGGGCAGACCATCGACGTTGTCCGTACCGGTACGAACACGTATGCGTTCCGTATGCCGAGGGGCGACGTCACGGTGGACGGTACGTTCGGCAAGAAGCCCGTACGGTTCGACGACGTGAAGGCCGGACAGTGGTTCTACGACCACGTGATATATGCCGCCGATGCCGGTTGGATCGCAGGCATAGGAAACAACCTGTTCAGTCCCAACACGAGCATGTGCCGGGGCGACTTCTGCATCATGATGGCCCGCATCGACGGGGCCAACCTGAGCGGTTACCATGCGTCCCGGTTCAAGGACGTGCCCGACGACAGCTACTACATGCAGGCCATCGCATATTGCGCCGACAAGGGTTACGTGTCGGGCATAGGGAACGGCAAGTTCGCGCCGAAGGATACCATCACGCGCGAGCAGATGGCCCAGATCATCTCGAACGTGAAGAAACTGGACAAGAACGTGACGCCCGTCAAGAAGTTCAACGACGACGCCAAGATTTCAAGCTGGGCCAGGGGCGCAATCTATGCATGCCTCAATGCCAAGATCCTGGCTGGCGACAACGCGGGCAACGTGAATCCCGTACAGCCCGCGACCCGTGCGGAGGCAGCTGCCATGCTGGTCCGTGCATTCGGCTGAGAAGCAAATACCATGTGACAAAAAGGCTGGTCGCCGTGGATGGCGACCAGCCTTTTTGCTGCGTAACAGTTGCGTCGTTCGCGTGTGTATTTTATAATATAATATGGCAGTCGGGTGTATATTTACTTACTTTGTGCGTATATTTGTGCATGAAGTATTATTTTATGCGCATGCTATGGGGGTGTCGTATTATTGTATACTACTGATTATTTGATTGAAATGAAGACGGAGATTGGCATTTTGCTCAGGGACGCTCGCGAAGAGCTTGGCTATCATTTGGATTACGTTTCCGATCACAGCGGACGTTCCGTGTTTCTCATATTGGCCGTCGAGTACGGCCTGTGCGATTGCTTGACGGAGGACGTGCTGCACGACATATGCAACGTGTACGGGAAGACGGTCGGCATGCTCGTCTCGGATGCATGCGTCATGAGGCAGGCACCGTTGGCCTTCGACTACCTGCGCGCGTTCGTCGACAGCACCAAGGGACTTTCCGACGAGGAACTCGTATGCCGCCTGTTCGTACTGTCCGAGAGGATAGCCTTGAAGTCCATGGACGTCGAGGATTGGACGCCCGAGTCGAGGATGCGTGCCATGGGAGCCATGCTGTCCGGGATGAAATCTTTGGCATGTCCTTGACTTATGGGATGTCGCATGGTATAATCTATCGTGAAAGGAGAATGCCGTTATGGTTCATGACGCGGACGGCGTGCTCATAAAGCGCGATGGTACGTGCATATTGAAAATCCATACGTCCGGCGACGTGGAGACGATAGTCGACTTTGGCGACGTGGTCTACGTGAGCGAAGGCGACGATGCAGGGTATGGTCGTTACATATACAAAAAAGGAAATGTCTGGATGGATAGCCATGGTACGGTGTACATCTGGACCCAGAGCATGGTGGTGAGTTCAGGCGGTAAGGTCTGGATGGGTACCATCACGGAGTCCGATGCCGAAATGGCCGTGAAGTCCGACATGTGATTGGAGGTTCCACGTGAAGAGATTACTGTCAATGTTGTTAGTCCTTACATTGTTGTCCGGTTGTTCGAGCCTGCGAGACAGCGCGGGACGCATCAAGCTCAGGTACCTGGCGTACGGCGGCAGCAGGAACAACGTCCTGTACATAGAGGAGCGAGGGGAGCCAGTCCCCTATCTGTGTTTCGACAGCGATTACGACGGCGTGCTGCTCGTCCGGAAGGACTACATGGATCAGGACGTCATGTTCAACGACATAGGGTCCGGCGGGAGCTACTATCCGGACAGCAACCTGGACATGTGGCTGGAGCAGTTCGTCCTGGAAAGCTTTCCCCAGAGTGTTGAAAACCTTGTGGAAAACGTTGAAATCGACGTGGTCGACGAGGATCTCGACTCGGTCGAGTCCATCCGCCGAAAGGTGTTCGTGCTGAGTTTCTCCGAGCTGGGGCTCCATGACGACAGGTCCCTCGACTTGGGCGGCAGCATAGAAGGTATTCGGGACTTCGACCTGGTCGGCGACGAGTGGCTGCGGGACTCGTACCTCGACGACAGCGGACTGGCATGGCGCTATAGCATGGAGAGCTATGGACCTCGCGAGGTGCACGAGGGCCTGAAGGTACGGCCGTGCCTCGTGCTGCCGGGCGACTTGGACGTCGACTACCTCGAAGGCTCGGACGGTTACGTATTGAGTTTAGGTGAAGCCGAAATCTGATATGCCAAGGGGAGCGATAAAGGTGTCTTCGTTTGGCATAATTGAGTTCTTGGTATAAAAATCAGTCCCTATCCATTTCAGATAGGGGCTGATTTTTTATGGTCGGACAAGTCAAATCCTTCCATCCGCGAGCAGTTTCATCCTGAACAACGGGATTGCCCATTCCGGATACTTATTCACGTTGCCGATCCAGTTCTGTATCGTTCTGTATTCAATTCCGAAATACTCGGCGAAGTTCTTTATGCTCATGCCGGCCTGCGTACGTAGCCGGGCGACTTGGTTGACGTCTTTATCCTCAATCGTCGATTGCCTCGCGATCGTATCGATGGCTGTCCGAAGTGGAATCTCGTCATGATCCGAGACATGGAATCCAGGTTCGATCAACCGTACGGTACACTTGTCCAAATCGGTGCGGACACGCAATGCGTGGTTCACGGCGGCTACTACGTGTTCCGGATCAGGAACGCAGGTTCCGGAACCGTCATGGACGCAATCGATATAATAAACATAGCTGTCAGGATTCTGGAAATCCGGATCATTCTTAATATCCGTTTCGTGCGACGTGGCAAAGTTCCCATATCGAGCATAATCCATTCCGATAAAACGTTCCGGGTTTATGCCGAACTTGTCCAGGAACGTCAGTGGCACAAGGTCGGTGGGCTCGCCGTATTGGTAATACCGTCCGTCTTCGTGCTTGAAAAACCAGCAGTTCTTCGAAGCCGTATCGAACGCGTCACCGTAGAAATCTATGCCGGTACGCGCCATATCGGGCTTGTATCCGGGCGGTACGTGCTTGAGTACGAATGGCTTTTCGAATACGTGGCATGTGTCCATGGTCAGTCGTCCTTTCGAATTGGTTTGTGCTTATATAATACACCGAATCGGTGTATTTGTCAAGTGGATTCATGGAAAAATTTGGGTTGGTGAACACGTATCCAGTTAGCTGCGGCGTTGGAATCTTGTTTTATGTCCGTTTCTTTCTTTTCGATTTTCTGTGCTGGATTTGTCTTTTCTGTTCTATCGTCCGTTCGTTTTTGATTTGGTCGTCTATGCTTGCCTGCAGTTTGTGTTCCTTTACGTAGTCCCGTACGTCCTTGGCCTTGGGTTTTCTTACGTTCATTTCCTTGTTCAGGTTGTATTGGGTGAGTATCATCTTGAGGGCGACCTGTCCGCCGTCCGACATGTCCTTTCCGTTCTGAGGGGCCGACTTGATGTCCGATTTCGTGGGGTCCTGGTGGTTGATGGTCGCGAGGGCCGCCACCATCACGTCGTCGGAGTACATGCATCTCGTCATGATATCCATGACGCTCTTCGGTGCATGTTTCCTGAGCGTCTTCTGTATCTCGCCTATGACTGCCTTTATTACTTCGGCTATGTTCCCCGAGGCCCTGGTCAGGTTCACAGTCTTCATGTATTCGATGTTCGACGTTACCGTCAGGTCTATGCTGTTCTTCGATCCAGACGTGGTCTGCATGAATTCGCAGGGCCTGCTGTTGTCGTCCTGCTTGTCGATGCATGCCGCGAATACGAACAGGGTCCTGCCGTTCTGCGTAACCTTGTAGTGCGGTACTACCAGGTCGTCGACCGACTTCACGATCGAATCCCGTTCCAGGGGCGTCAGGTGTTCCTTGAATCCTTGCAGGAAATCGAATGCCTCTTCCTGCGTCATCTTGTCCACATGTACCGTTGCCGGAAACCTGTATACCCGGCGCTGTCGTTCCATGTAGACCGCAGTGCACGTATCCAGCGTGAAGTGATCGATTGGAATCAGGCAGTCCCTTTGCAGCCAGTCGGTTGATTCGAGATAGTCTTCGAACATCCGTTGCGTTGCGTCCGGGTCCGGTAGGTATCCGAAGTAGTCCTTCGGGTCCACTATGTCGTTCGATTTTTTCTTGTTGCATTCCTCGCAGAGGCATACAAGGTTTGTCGGGTCGTTCGTCCCGCCCTTGCTGAGGGGTATGACGTGGTCCACAGTCATGTCCTTGTATGCCAGGATCCTTCCGCATCTCGCGCATTTGTGGCGCGACTTTTCGAAGATGTCTCGCCTTACTTGTCCGTCAAGCCAGACTCTTTGTTCTATTTGTTCTCGTGGCATGGTTCCTTGTCCTTTCTTTTGTTTGTGGTGCTCATATTATATCATTTTTCGTGGATATTGTCAAGTTTTTGCTATTGCTTTATCTTATTTGTTGTGTTATAATACATGTGAGGTGGTGCAATGTATTTAAGCGACGTGAAGTCAGGCGTGGATTTCGAGCGTTACGTCATGGACTTGCTCCTACATAGCCGGATGTGCGTGGAAGATACGAAGCGGTCGCACGATTACGGGGCCGACTTGGTCGTGCGGTACAATTTCATGAAGTATTGCGTCCAGTGCAAGTGGTCGAGGAATCCCGTCGGGGTGAGGGCCATACAGGAAGTGCTCGGTTCCCTGGTAATTTATAATGCCCATAGGGGCGTGGTCGTGACGAATTCCGTCTTCACGGCCGAGGCCAGGAGGCTCGCCATCATGAACAACGTCATATTGTTCGACGGGCCCGGCTCGAGTCCCTATGTATCCGATGACAGCGAGATGGGCCTGGATTATTACTTGTTGGACAGGTTGCAAGTTTAGTCCGATTATGTTATGATTGTCTTGTAATCTTTCGATAGGAGTGAGTTCTTTGGAAAAGGGACAGTTGATGTCGGCGTTGCTGACGGTCCAGTCGTCGGCCGCCAATTTCGCGAAGCTGGGTCCGGACTTCGGGCCCATGCCGGCCATGACGTCGGCCTGTGAATTATATTCGGACGGTCTTCTGGAGTATTTGAACAAGAACATGAGGCCCATGCCAGTCGTCGACTTCTTCCAGGGTACGTTCAGCTTTGCCGATTTCTTCGATACCGAGGGCTGGGACCATGTCGTCAGACCCTTGCACGCCAGGCCATGCGTCCTTGTCGGGCGTTCGAAGCCCATTGAATGTAGGAACCTGAACGACATAGAGTACGAGTCGTTCGTCGGGACGTACGTCGACGAAGAAGGCTACGTGTTCAACGCGGAGGTCAGGCAGTATTGCCTTAAGCTGAACGGAGAGTTCACGCACCTGGTGACGCGGCACGGTTGCGCGGATGCCGTCCTGAGGCTCGACGTCGTCGAGGAGTTCTTTCCCGAGAAATATTCAGGTTTTTGGAGCTGATGGTCTCCGGCATGTATGGCAAGGGCCCCGTGAAGCGGATTCCCAAACCGAGAGTCCTGGATCGCGACGAGAAACTGTCGTTGCTCGGCTATATCAGGCGGCACGACTGCAAGTCGTTCGACGAGCTGGTGGGCTGCGTGCTGAACGACTTGCGGGTAGACGGCGATTCTGCCCTGTACGGCATATGTTTCGACTGTTCCGCGTTGTGCGTCGATTATTGCGACCTGTGTCTTCGTGGAAGGATCGATTGTTGGATGGAGTTGATGGAACAGGGATGGGTGACGTGAATTACGGGGACATGCTGAAGATTGCCGTGTACGTCCGGGATAACGACTGCGGGGACTTCGATTCCCTGGTCGGGTGCCTGTTGAGCGACGTCCGTACGGGCCGCCATTTGGACATATACGAGTCGTGTTTCGCGTATCCGGATTTCGCGAGATCCTTCTGTCGTAATCATGCGAACGGTACGATCGACATAACAATAGGCACCTTGAACAGCAAGATATGGCGCGAGTCCCGTGGCATAAAGGGTTGTTTCCGTCGGAGTAAGATAGGGAGCGGTTGATATGGGCATATTGTCAGGAATCGCATTGTTCGTCGGCATCATCCTTTGGGCGTTGAAGGGGGGCAAGAAGATGAAGCAGGACCATGACAATTGGGCGAACGGTTTTTCCCAGGTGACGTATGGTTGGTTCCTGGATAACGTCATACAGGTGATGGGTGATCCGGTCAAGGTGTCCGAGTCGGACGACAAGATTACGTATTATTACGGCAATCGTTTTTCCGAGGACGTGTTCTATATCGTTTTCACGAAGGGCATCATGAAGGTCGTCGATACCGTGCATTTCGTGTTGCCGCTGTACCATGTCCAGGCGCCGCGGCTGCAGACCTATACTTCGAGCGGACGTCGCAAGTTCGAGGCCAAGTGCATGGGCGTTTCAGCAGGCATGCGGTCCGAGGACGTCATGGCCATCATGGGCGGGGAGCCATACGGCAAGTGCGTCGATCTGGACTGCGTAGTATGGGAATACGTATATGGCATCGCAAAGGATCCCGAGTCGCGGCGTACGTTCCGCGTCTGGCTAGACCTTGACGAGCGGCACGTCGTCGATTTTCATTACGACAGGGGCAGGTATACACGCATAGGGTAGACGTGGCAGTGGGCGTCCTTGCCGAGTCCACGGGACGTGAGTCCGATCTCGAGCGTTCACATTGAAGGGAGCTGGAAGAGATGATGCAAACCAGTTGCAAGGACGGCACGTTCGTCCATGCGGTAGGCAATATAATCCATTGTTCCGACGGTACGTCGTACGTATGGACGGGTTACGGCCTGAGCGGGCCGTATGGAATGGCGTCGGGCAATTGCAGGACCATCAACGAGGCGTTCGGCATCGTGGTCGGCCTGCATGGCGGTTCGGCGTTCTAGCCGAGGAATCAAGAGACATGTGGGGGATAGCGTATGGAGAGAAGTTCGTATCAGTCGCTGATGGGCCTGTACTCGTACATGACGAAGGTAGCCTACGGCGATCTCGACTTGGCGCATGACGTGCGTTTCGCCGAGAAACTGAAGGAATTCAACGAAGGTGGTACTGAAGTTAGTGCGTTGGAGGTGAACAAGGAGTGTGCCATGCTGACGCGGCAGGTAAGACGCTTGTCGATGTTCCTGGCCATGTGTGCGGGCATTGTTGATGGTATCCTGGTAAAGGACGAGGGGCCGGAGCCCGTTTTGGCGCAGGTCAGGAAGGTGTGCTCCATCATAGGTATTTCGTCCGAGGACGCAGTGGCCATGGAGAACGCGGTCAAGTTATTGATTGCACATGCGCCGTGCGGAAAGGTCGAGAACGTGGTGGACGAGAAACGTGCGTCTTAGTTGATTGGGTCGCGTTGAAAAGATACACCCCAGGGGATATGTCCCCTGGGGTGTTTGTCTTATGCTTTGTTCAGATAGTCCGTGAGTCGCTTGACGAATTCTTTCTTGTCGGCAAGCCTGAGCTCGAACAGTATTTCGTAGTCCGGGTCGCGTATGTCCCTTTCGTGTATCGCGTAATATTCGCGTTCGTCCTCGTCGTATATGATGCTGATGGTCGACTTCGGTGCGAGTGCATCGTCTTCGTCGATGCCGAACGCGACGGGCTCGTCCTTGCTGCATTCGAGTACGGTCATCGGGTATCCGATCAGGTTCTCGTCCATGAAGTCGATTTCGACTGGCTCCCGTCCGTCGAGTTCCAACGTGAACGAGATGTCCTTCGTCGTGTCGGGCGTCTTTATGTCGATCATGGCAACATCTCTTTGTATCTTTCGTAGTAGGCCGAGTAGTCGGCACCGGACCTGAGCCTGACGTCGGCACCCATCCCCTGGAGTATGCCCGCTACGATGCTCCTGTGGCACAGCGTCTCGTCCGGGCAGAAGCATACGAGCGCCATCTTCCTTCCCATGCGGTCGTATTCGACGAGCTGTTCCAGTACCTTGCGCGGAGCGGGTTGGGCGATTTCTTGCATGAACATTGGTACGTAGCGTTCCTTGAACGTGTCCGCGTTCCATGTCCCGGCCTTCTTGAGCGAGAGGTAGTCGAAGAACAGCGCCTTGCTGGGCGATAAAGCCACGAGCTGGGCCATCCATGGGCTGGGATTCTTCATGGAACGCACGATGGCGTACGTCTCGTCGTATTCTCCTGGTTTCACTTCGTTGATCCTTCCGATGAAAATCATGTATCGTGGTCTCCTTTTCATTATTTTTGCAGTGTTTTGCCGGCTTTTCCTGAAAAGTTCCATGGGTGGGGTTGACATATCCCGTCAGGTGTGCTATCATGTTTACGTCGAGTCGTAGCGGAGCAACAGTTACATCCTTGGTTCAGGTTTGACGGCATGTCACTTACTGTTGCCATTTTACGCGGCTTTTACAGGACACGCGATGCAGCGGGAAAATGACTTCATCTATTTACGATATTATGATCATACGAAGCATTCGGTGGCCTTATGGCTGCCGTGACATTGCGGTCATTTTCGTATTTCGCATCCATTCAGTCTTGTCCATTAAAGCCAGCGTGCGAGGGTTCGCATGTTGGCTTTAATTATTTATCAAGAAATATTTGGGCGAACGGAGGATGATACGGGTTATGGGCAAGATGACTCAGGAAGTAAACCAGAAACGTCATGACGGGAAGACAGGGCGCGTCACGAACTTCATGGGTGGGAACAGTTACGAGTTGGATCCATTGGAGACGCTGAAGATCGTGACATCCAGTTCCATATTCGGCGAACCTGCTTATTACCGGGACGGGCAGTTCAGCGACATGAGAATCAAGGACGGCACGTATCGTATACATGACCTGTGCGCCGAAGGCGTCGTTCGTTCTCTCGACAAATACGCCGGCCTGAAGACTTCGGACCTGATGGAGCGTGCCATAGACGATGCCTTGAGTTACGACTATGCGGGCGTCCTTGATTGGGCCGGCAGTTTGCGTACCGTGTTCAATATGCGCCTGAACCCGCAGGTCATCATGGTCAGGGCCGCGACGCATCCGGATCGCGTGCGGTTCACGGACAAACATCCGGGCAAGTTCCATGAGGCCAACATGGCCGTCATGACGCGTGCCGACGACGTCGTAAACCAGTTGACGTACTATCTTTTCAGGCATGGGAACAAGAGCGCGGTCCCGGGGATACTCAAGAAGTCCTGGGCCAAGAAGGTCGAGTCCCTGACCCGGTACGAGATATCCAAGTACAAGAACCACGGCATCGGTCTTATCGATACCGTGCGCATATGCCATGCCAACAACGGGGACATAGACGAGCTGATGCGGACGGGCACCGTCAAGGTCGAGGACGATCAGAAGACGTGGGAGGCCTTGCGTGCGGGCGGGATGTCCTGGGCCGATATCGCGGAGCAGATCCGCATCCCGCACATGGCATTGCTGCGCAACTTGCGCGGCATATTCACGGAGACGCCCGACGAGGATTTGTGCGAACGTCTCATGGAGCAATTGGTTAACGGCGTACGCGGCGGCAGGCAGTTCCCGTTCCGTTACATGTCCGCGTTGAGGGCGGTCGAGAAGTCGGACGTCGATCCAAACCTCAAGGCCAGCATATCGAACGGCCTGAACATGTGCCTGGACAGGTCCTGCATGAATCTTCCGAGGTTGCCCGGCAGGTCGGCGTTCCTTTCCGACAATTCCGGATCGGCGTGGGGCACGTTCAACAGCGAGTACGGTTCCGTGACCATAGCCGACATCGACAACCTGAGCGCGACCATCGGTGCCGTGAACTCGGACGAAGGCTACGTGTTCGCGTTCGGGGACAAGCTGATAAGGTACGACGTCAGGTCGCAGGTCGGCATATTGTCGAAGGCTCGGGAAATTTCCAGAGACGCGTCCGCCCTCGTAGGCCAGAGCACGGAGAACGGCATCTGGCTGTTCTTCGAGCAGGCAATCTGCACCCGTGAGCATTGGGACAACATCTTCATCTATTCCGACCAACAGGCGGGCCACGGAGGGCTTTACGGCACGGACGATGGCATAGGCCAATGGGGCGTCAGGGTCGGTGGCAGTTCCTGTTTTGGGCAGAGATACATCGACGTGGTGAAGCTCGTGTCCATGTACCGCGAGAAGGTTAATCCGAAGGTGAACGTGTATTGCGTGCAGACCGTCGGCTACGACAACATGCTCGTGCCGGAGAACCTGTACCGCACGAGCATCCTGTACGGTTGGACGGGAAGGGAGCTCGTGTACGCTGACGCCATAAACAAGTTCTGGGACGAGCACGATAGTAAGGCCTGAATCATGGCATATATCACGTACAGCCAGCAGATTTTCATAGCGGAGTACGTCCGCGACAGGTACATCATGGACGTAGCCTGTTTTTTCAACGAATTGCTGTTCGATATCCGTAACGGCAGCGATACGTGCCTGGAATTGTACCAGGCGTATTTCACGTCATGGACGATTCGAAGCGTCGTTTCCACGTGCATCGAACGCATGTCGCATGGCGCCATCGACCAATACATCATGGACTGCAGATTCATGTCCGAAAAATATGGACCGGTGGCACCGTAGACGTGCAAAGGGGGACAGGTATGTGCCTGTCCCCCTTGTTCGCATGCGATTGTTTACTGTCCATTGCAAATTTTGCTATTCCGTCGTATACTTATATTGTCATAATAATGTTCAGCCTTGTATCGCAAGGCCCGCTATTTGAGAGGATGTGTTTGTTATGGCAAAGTTCGAGACAGCGGAGTCCATGAAGGGGCTCCGGCTGGTGGCCGTCACGTCGAGCAGGCAGGCGACCCATAACGACAAGGGCGACGTCACCGGCAATTACATCGACGTGCAGGTCGACCAGACGCACCTGACGCAGGACGACATCCGGAAGGGGAAGGCGTTGGTGAACCCGTCCATCGAGACGCACAAGACGAAGAAGGGCAAGTTCAGCCATTCCGTGTGGTACGGTCTGGACCAGATGAAGCACTTCGAGGACGTGGCACCGTGGACCGTGGCGTACGGCGCACATGCCGACGGGAGCGTCTCCGCGTTCCATTACCTTCCGTTCGTCGGTAATATCTATCCAAGGGACATGAAGGACGGTTCCCGGAAGTTCGTCGTGCTGTGCCCCCGCGATCCCGGTTCCGTACCTGACGACCAGAGGAGGAAGGTCATCGAGTACAATGAGCGTAACCAGATCCTCAAGTCGGACAGGGGCGTCGGGGAACGAGCCGATCGCGTTGCGTGGGCCCACAGGCAGCAGGAGATTCCCCTGATCGTCAAGGCCTGGCGTTCGGGTTCCATGGGCAAGGACCAGATGGAGGACGCGGTATTCAATATCGATCCGTTGTTTGTGGACGTCGATATCAGTCCAGAGGAATCCCAGTCCGAGGAGTCCTATATGGCCCGGCGGAGGGACATGACAGAAGCATTGTGCCGCATGCACGATAGGGACGGCAGGCTCTATCCCATCGATTATACGCTCATGAACGACGACGCGGCCTGGGAACGGGCCAAGTCGGAGCATGACGGAATCATGGTCGTGGAACGGACCGGCGACGAATGTACCGTCACGTGCATACATGGAATGCACGAAGCCGACGAGATTAGGGCTACGTTGGATTCCGGCCGCGTGGCGGGGCAGGAGTTCGTGTGGTTCGACAGCAAGGAACGGCAGCTCGATCAGGAGCTGAACCATCCTGACAAGATGCCCGCAGTCGAGTATGAGACCTGGCAGGAGCACATGGACCTTTGGGTGAAGGATGTCCAGTTCAATATCTCGCCGCCAGAGGTTTCCGTACCTCCCGTTTCACGTAGGGAAGAAAAGCCTGTCAAGGACCATGATTCGCAGGTCGACGTAGAGGTGGACGACGAGTACGCGAAGCGTGCGGATGCCCGGGGGAAGGATGATTCGACCAACGTCAGCTACGACGATCCGGCGGATGACGGCAAGTCCGACGACGGGAACGGTCCCGATTCCGCGACGAAGTCCACCGCGAGTTTCAAGGATCTGTCACGTAGGATAGACGACCTGGTACGTACGGACATAGCTCGGGTCCATGGCAAGGGTCCGGATCCGAGCAAGGGGTTCGGGACGACCTTGTCCAAAGGATATGCCTATTCGGGCAATGGCGGACCGTCGATGGACGATTCGTTCGGGTACAATTGATGGAGGTGTTTTTCATGGCAAAGTTCGAGGGGAAGGGTTCCATGACGCAGCGCAACCTGGTCGCCATGTGGCGTGACGAGAATCTTACGCGTAACGACGACGGTAAGGTCACGGGTGCGTGGATTGACGTGCAGTTGGCACAACCCGACAAGTGTCCCGATTATTACGGCGGCGATTACAATCAGGCGGTCGACGCTATCGTCAGGGATGACGCGCAGAAGGATCCGTCAATCAACGTGCGTTCGAAGAAGGATGGCGGAACTTACGTGAAGCCCGTGTGGTACAGTCGCAGCCAGATAAGGCAGATGGCGGCCGCGAATGGCGGCAAGTTGTTCGAGCAGGCCGACGACAAGGGTACGGTCTATGCCGCGTCCTTCAAGGGTAACGTGGCTCCTCTGAAGGATATGCGTACAGGGAAGACCAACATGGTCGTCCTGATGGCGAAGGATCCCAGCCGGGCCAAGGACGACACGGAACGGGAAAAGATAGAGAAGTACAACGTCCACAACAAGCTTGGCCCATCCGATTTCGGCAAGGCCGACGAAGTCTTCCTGAAGAGGCAGTCCATGGCGTCCGATCTCATTTTCGATTACGAGCACATGGTCATGGCCGATGCAATGGATCCCGCGTTGACGGGACTTACAGAGGCCGATCTGATGCTCGACGACGAAGACATGGGCGTGTCGATGGAAGCTGAGGCCAATGGCGATCGCTACAACGGCAACGTAGGGGTTGCGTCGGATCGCGCGGACGGTCGGTCGGGGGACCATATCGAGGCCGCGTTCGATGCTGGCGTGTATGATGGGCAGGAGCCCTTCGATGCCGAGCCGGTGGCCCGTAACGCAAGTGCCGTTCCCGAGCACGGCGCCAAGTCCGCAGGGGGAAAGTCCGGTCCCGACAAGCTGCAGGCAAGGAAAGCCACGCACCACAATTACAAGAACCAGGCCCTGATTGGCGTATGGACGGACAAAGACATCAGGTACGACAAGAACGGTGACATAAAGGGGATCAATATCGACATGCAGGTGGACCAGTCGAGCCTGAGCAAGCAGGATATCGCCGCCGGGAAGGGATACAGCAGCCCGTCCATCCAGTACGCGTTCAGCAGGACGCCTGCATTGGTCCCGAACAAGGAGTTCTATACCAAGAAGCAGTTGGATTACATGCTGGACGCGGGCAGCGTTGCCGATTACGGCAGCCTGCATGGCTGTTCGTTCACCGCGAACGTCTACGTGAAGCACAACGACGCCACCGGCAAGGCAAAGTCCATAGTGTGCTTTCCCAGGGACGAGGCCAATGCAAGAAGTTTCGAGGAATTGGACACCATCCGGTGGTACAATGACGTGAACAAGCTGTCCGGGTCCTGTCACGAGAATTTCGGACCCGACGACCTGAGGAACCAGATCGAGGTCACGAAGTCGGTGCGCGCCATGACCGAGAGCAAGGCAAAGCAGCAAGGCAAGAGCTCATTCGTAGCGGCCGTCGAGAACGGCGGTTCCCATTTGGATCGCCAGGGTGACGAGGGCCAGTACGATGGCTACGGTAATGACTGATAGGAGGTGTTTTTCATGGCAGTGTTGAAAGGCAAGGGCGCGATGACGCAGCGCGACCTGGTCGGTATTTGGCGCGAGTCCGACGTCACGTACGATTCAAATGGCAATATGATGGGCGCGTACATCGACATGCAGCTGAGCCAGTGCAACCTGTCGCCCGACGTGATAGGCCAGGCCGCCATGCAGGTGGCCTTCGACAATGGAGAGGTGCAGAGGGTGCCCTCGATCAATACCGTGCTCGACGAGCACGGTGAACAGGAGCCGAAGGGCGTTTGGTACAGCAAGTCGCAGATTGGCAAGATGGCCGAGTCCAGTCCGGGTGGGTGCGTCAGCCAGTGCAGGTTCGACGAATCGGACTACATGGGCGTATGCGTAAGGGCCAACATAGCTCCGCTCAAGAACCTTCGTACGGGCGAGAGGAACATGGTAGTACTTTTGCCCAAGGATCCAGGGAAGGCAAGTACCGACGAGGAACGTACCAAGATCGAGAAATACAACGAGAGGAACGGTTTCGGCCCCTGCAATACGAGCTCTGTCGGACTGGACTTCCTGTCCGAGCAGCTCGAGACGAACAAGGCCGCGTCCGAGTATGCATACCTCAAGGACAATCCGATGGACGTGTTGTACATGACCGGGCGCAGCGTATCTGGCGTTTCCGTGGAACAGCCGTCCGAGGGTTTCGTGTCTCCTGTCGACGTGCTGTCGTCCGATACGACCGTTCCGGGGTTCGACGCGGAGGATACCGTTAGTGCGAACGTCCGTAACATGCTCGGGTGCCAGTATGCTGTGCCCATCGATCCAAGCCTGTTGCGGGGTTTCCTGGACAGGTCCGAGTACCCGAGCTTGAATGACCTGCACCATGACGGCGTCATGGCCATCCGGACGAAGCCCGACGGCGAGCGCCTTGTCGGTGAGGTGACCGTGTATCCGGCCATGGAGGGCGAGTTCGTCCTGGACAACCTGGCGTCCGGCCTGATGTTCGTGGACGGTGAGTTCGAGGACGCTACATTGGAGTCCGAGGCCGATAGCGGTATCGCGTACTGTTTCTACGACGGGTTCGAGAGGCAGGTAGAGAACCAGGCAAGTGGCCTGTACGACAGTGAGCGTACGGCCTATTACGAGCGCATCGAGGCCGAGGAGGCCGAACTGATCGCCGTCAAGTCCGAGGCGGATCTCGCACGGGCGTATGCTGACGCCGTATTGCCCGATCATCCTTCGGTCGGGGTAGCCGCAGAGCTGGCCACTACGCAGGCGAAGCCCGTATTGGACGAGCGGAAGGCGTCCCGCAGGGACTACAACAACCAGGCGTTGATTGGCATCTGGACGGACGGGGACATCAAGTACGATAAGAACGGCAATATCAAGGGCGCGTTCATCGACATGCAGGTCGACCAGAGCCATTTGACGCAGGAAGACATAGCCGCCGGCAGGGGTTACAGCAGTCCGTCCATTTCCTATGCGTTCAGCCGTACGCCCGAGTTGAGCGCAAACAAGAAGTACTATACGAAGAGCCAGTTGGATGCCATGTTCAAGGTCGGGTCCATGGCCGATTACGGCGGGCTGCACGGATGTTCCTTTACGGCTAACGTGTATACGAAGGTCAACAAGGAAACGGGCAAGTCCGATACGATGGTGTGTTTCCCCATGGACGAGAAGAACGCGAGGAGTGCCGAGGACCTGGACAAGATCCGTTGGTACAACGAGAAGAACAAGCTAAAGGGGTCCATGACCAAGGATTTCGGTACTGCGGAGCTGAGGAGTCAGATCGAGGTCACCCAATCCGTGAGGTCGATGACGGAGGGCAAAGCCAGGGCACCGGTAAAGAGCTCGTTCGTAGCTGCCGTGGAGAACGGCGGGTCGCACCTGAGCCAGCAGGGGTATGACGATTCATACGTCGAGTATGATTGATGATCATCGGACCGTTCCCTTTTATGGGAACGGTCCTTGCTTTCTTCGTATCTTTCCGTTATACTGTTCTTGGTGATGTCATCATGCTTGATTCCTTACTTATCGTCCGGGACTTCGTCCAGGACGCATGGACCACGTATCGTCTTGGCACCATATGTGCTTTCATTTCCATGGCATTCGTGTTCGTCACGGATGTGAGACTCGTGAAGGAGTTCCTCCGTTCAGACAATAGGCTGAAGGTCTGGCCGAAGCTCCTGTTGCATACCGTGTGGCGGGTATTGGTCACCATATGCGCGTACTATGGGCCCGTTTGGCTCATCGAACACGCGTGGGGCCTATGTCTGTTCTGTTTCGGTTGCCTTTGTGGTTTCTTCGAGTTCATCAGCCAGGCGGATCGGTTCCTGGTCATCCTCATCACGACGGGCGTAGTCCTGTCCGTGTTCGTGCTGGCCACGGCGATAGCCGTGACGCAGTTCGGCAAGCTGAAGCTTAAGGAGTGGAGATTCAACAAGTGCCGGAAGAAGGAGTCCTTGTACGACAGGTTGGTGCTGAGGGATCGCGAGCGCGAAAAATTGAAGTATTTGGAAGGCGAAGATCAGGGGGACGGATGAAATCCGTCCTTGATTTTTTTGTCCTAAAGTGCTATAATATCATCGTGAATACTTCGTGGAGGGATTGTATGATTGGCATCGATAGGCTTGCCTTGAGCGAGGAAGCCGTCGCTTATTTGCATAATATGGGCGTGAGGTCCCTTGATAAGTTCCTGCGCTTGTCCGATTCGGATATCCGTCATGCGGAGCCTACGGGCGTCAAGGTCAAGCGGGAACTCGTGCGTGTCCGTGATACGATTTCGGACTTTCCTCATGCCACGAAGATACGCCGTCCGATTTCCGTGCTTTGCCTTAGCGGGAAGACTTGGTTGTTCTTTACGGGCAATGGCATACATACGTTCAGCGACGCGTCGTTCGACAGGCTCGTGCGCCTGCTCGGGGAACCGGATTTCATGTGGCCATATATGTTCGAGTTCATTTCCAAGCTGAAGACGTACCTGCAGGATCCGGACGGTTATAACATGGGCAAGACCAGGCTCATGGATTACGTCGGAGGGCTCGAAGACGGGTTCAAGAAGGTCGTCATATTGCATCGGCTGGACGGTCATTCTTTGGACGGCATAGGTGGGCAGTTCAACCTCACGCGCGAGCGGGTGCGCCAGATCGTTAACGTGGCGTTTTCCCGTCGTCCAGTTTTGTACGAGGATCGGTACCTGTACCTGTTCGAGAACTACAAGTTCACGAGGGAACAGTTCATGGCCATTTTCAATGAGCCCGCGAGTACGTATTGGTACCTGTTTACCCTGAAGAACAAGCACATCAAGGAGAAAGGCATTCCCGAATGCCTTTCTGATGATTACGTCCTTGATGAGCTCAAGGACAAGGTGCGGTCGTGCGTGTCCTGTTCGAACGTGTTCTTGGGCGGTGACTACGTGAGGAAGACATGTCTGAATATCATGCGGTACGTCGTGGACACGAGGTGCAAGGATCCGACGACCGTTGAGGAGTTCGAGCAGTTCTACGACGAGGTGCTGGACGAGCTTGGGATGGGCAACGACGAGTGCGTCAAGCTCAGCCATAAGTATTGCGTCGTGCAGTTGTCGCGCATGGACGGCGTGTTGAACGGTTTCTCGGGAACTTTCCGTGCATATGACTTCAAAGCGTACGATTGGCAGGCGTTCCGTGATGATCTCGACCTGGCCGAGTTCAACGACATGGAGATTTCGACGCGCCTGTTGTTCGTGAACAGGGCGGATCTCATGCGTCGATACGACATACGGGACGAGTACGAGCTGCACAACATCCTGCGCAAGGTTTGGATGGACGGTCCCGTGCACGTGACGTTCAAGAAGATGCCGATAATGATTGTCGGCAATGGCGACAGGGAGCGCCAGGTGCGTGAAATACTGGAGAGTTATGATTACAGGTCAAGGCGCCAGTACGCCGAGCTGTATTTCGATAAATACGGCGTGCGTGCGGACAATGCCTGTCAGTTTTTCTGACAGGTTCAATAAAAAAATGGGTGGGGCGCGGGTGTTAACCCGCGCCCCTGGCTATGTACATGATGAAATCATGTACGGGGTTTAAGAGCACGTACGATTTTTTCGAGCAGTTTCTCGAAATCGCTTATCACCTTCGTTTCTTTCGAGCTTGGAATCAGAAGATTGACAGATAACGTCAATCTGACGTTATTGCCTTCGTATTTTCTTCTAATTCGGTGTTCAATCATCTCAATCAGCCCTTTCTCAGAGTATTCGTCGGTTGTTGGCATGATATTACACCGCCTGCTAATAGACTTGCGCTTGCGCAAGTTCGGAGCGTCCAATTCGTTCTTTGTTTCGTGGATATCTTTTGTGTGTAAATAGATGGTAAATTGTATCTTTTATTGTATTATCGACGTATATGTGGTAAAATGTACGTAAGGTAGGTGATGGCCACTTGTCCATAAGTATTACGTTGGGGTTCTTGTTTTTGTTCGGGTTTTTCGGGTTGTCCTTTTTGCGGTTCGACAGGTTCAAGCCGAACAGGTACTTACTGGTCGGTTCGATTTATCTCATGTTCCTGTTGGCCCTTGTCTTGAGGTTATGGCTCGTCTGGCATAACGACGGTTACGTGACGGATAAGCACATATTCCAGAACTGGGCGCTGAAAGCGAACCAATTGGGTTTCCAGGATTTCTACTATGCGAACATGTTTCTCGATTATCCGCCCGGCTACGTATACGTCCTCATGGGAATAGACAAGTTGCTGGAGACTTGGAATATCGGTTTCTTCGTGCCTTTCGCGAGTTTCATGTTCGCGATACCGAGCGTCCTGTGCGACTTGGTCACGGGAGCCATGGTACTGTATATTGGCACGAAGAAGATAGACATGTTGCATGGCATGTTCTTTAGCGCGAGCTACCTGTTCTGTCCGGCTGTGTTCGTCAATTCGGCCATGTGGCAGCAGGTAGACGCGTGGCCGACGATGTTCCTTTTCATATCCGTGTGGTTCCTGTACGAGGAGAAGTACGTCGTATCCGGCAGTTTGTATGGCCTTGCGTTGATATCCAAGCCCCAGATGCTGACGTTCGTTCCCGTGTACCTATATTTCTGCCTGAAGGACAGGAAGTTCAGGGAACTCGGCAAGGGCGTGGGGTGCGTGGTGCTGTCCATCTTACTTGTGGCCTTGCCGTTCACGAGGGGCCTCAATTTTCTTTGGCTGGTTGACTTGTATAGGAAAACGATGGGTTCGTATAATTTTTATACGTTAAATGCCTATAATTTCTGGGGCATGTTCCATATGAACAGCAGCGAGCTGCCGATTGATTGGCAGAAGGGCGTTCTGACCGTGGTTGCGCCGGCTGTTGCCTGTGCTGTGGGCGCTCTGCTGTATTTCGGCAGCAAGCGGAAGGACACGTTGTTCGCGGTGCCTGTAGTCCTGCAGGGCATCACGTTCCTTTTTGGGGTGAAGATGCACGAGAGGTACATGTTCCCATTGTATGTGTTCAGCCTGGTTTGTTGCATCGTACTGGGGAGCAGGTTGCTGTTCGGGCTGCATCTGTCATTGTGCACGTTGAATTACCTGAACGTGGCCAACGTGTTGGGCGGTGAGCTGGTCGTCTTGCATAGTATGGGTGTCCGTCTTGACGTCGAATGGTGGCTTTCGGTCCTTCAGGTTTTTATTTTTATTGTCATGCTGGTTGTTTTGTTCGTGTCGTTCATTGGAAAGGAGAGTGGTGACGTTTGTTTTTCGGTGACAGCGGTAGAAGATTGAACAAGCTGGACGTCATGATAATGCTTTGCATTACCGTGCTGTATGGTTTCATTGGGTTCTATAAATTGGGTTCCCTGGACGTGCCGCAGACGGCATGGTATCCTGACAGGAACGAGGTTATCTCGATATATTCGGACGAACCGTTCGATACCGTCCGTTATTATTGCGGTATTGTCTGCGACGAGCCTAACCAGGACAGCAAGGTCGGCGTCGAGATGAATTTTACCGTCAGCAAGGACGGTTCGTGGTGGACGGACGCCGGGTCGTCCGAGAACTTCGCTTTTTTTCAGTGGCGGGACTATGGACTGAATAAGTCCGTGAACTATCTTAAAATCAAGAATTACGGGACTACGGTCGTGAACGAGATCGTGTTGTTGTCGTCCGAGGATGGACATTATGTCGATTACGAGGTCGTGGAAGGTTCTGATGCGATCCACGACGAGTTCGATAAGGTCCCTGAGAACGTTACTTATTATGACGGCGGGTATTTCGACGAGGTATATTATCCTCGGACCGTCGTGGAGTTGATGAACGGTTCGAACCCGTTTGAGATGACGCATCCGCCGTTGGGTAAGTACATCATGCTCCTGGGCGTGCTGGTCTTTGGTCTGAATCCGTTCGGTTGGCGTTTCATGGGTGTCGTGGCCGGAATAGTCGCCGTCCCTTGCCTGTACCATCTGTGCAAGAGGTTGACGGGCAAGACTTGGCTGGCATCGTTCGGAGCGTTGTTGTTTTGTTTCGAAGGCATGCATTACGTTATGATGCGTATTGGGACGCTCGATGTGTTCGTGTTCCTGTTTGTCATGTTGATGTACGATACCATGCTGTGTTTCATGCAAAAGGACATAGAGCATGACGGCCTTGCCGGTTGTTGGCTGCCATTGAGTCTGAGTGGATTGTTCTTCGGTTTGGGAGCGGCAACCAAGTGGAATGCTGTTTATGGTGGCCTTGGTCTGGCGTTGCTGTATTTCGGCAAGCTGGTGGTGAGTTACAGGAGTCTGACGTTCGACGTTGATGATAGTCGGCTGTCCAATCGCAAGGTCAAGGAGCTGAAGAAGCAGTTCAGGGAACGGAAATACGGCGTGATGAATCAATGCGTCAGTATTTCGTTCGGTTGTATAGTCTTCTTTATCCTGGTGCCTTTTCTGGTTTACATGCTGTCGTTTATTCCCGTGTGGTTAAGCGGGGAGTACCACGACTGGTCGTTTTTCGACGCGTTCGTCGGAATGCAGAAGTCCATGTACGGGTACCATTCCGGTTTGGATTCCGAGCATACGTACCAGTCTATGTGGTATGAGTGGCCGATCATGCAGGTGCCGATGCTGTTCTCGAACCATGTTTCGGGTGACTTGCAGAGCAAGATAATGTGCATGGGCAATCCGGCCATATGGTTGCTTGGATTGTTGGGTTTCGTTGCCGTCGGTGTTCTTGCTTTCTTGAAGAAAAAGCAGGAGTGCGTGTTCATTTTCATAGGCGGTTTGTCCGTTTACTTGCCGTGGATGCTGATTTCGAGGATTACGTTCATATATCATTACTTTCCGATGGTGTTGTTCCTAGTTCTCTCTATGGTGGTTTTGTGTAACGTGATGAAGGAGTCCGGAGGACGACGTGTCCTTAATGTCGGTGTTGCAGAGCTGTGTTCCTTTGGTGTACTTGGTTTATGTCTTGTTGGGTTTTGTACGTATTTTTGCGTGTTCTCTGGTTTTACGGCAAGTAAGTCCTATATTGATGCCATCATGAGCGTGTTTAATAGATAAAAAATAAAGGGTACACGGTGTTAACCGTGTACCCTTTTGGGTTCTTTAGAAGGCCTGGCTGTATTCTTCCAGCCATTCCTGCCACTGCATCCAGCTGGACGTGTACCACTCGACGGAGTCGTACTCGAACGTCTTGCCCGTGGTTTTCTCGGTGCAAGTCCCGTAGACGTAACCAACCTCGGAGACGTCGATACCGTAGGTGTCCATGAACCAGCGGTTCACGAACTCGACGCCGGCGGCATAGTGCTCGTCGTGGTAGCAGTTGCAGACGCGGCACTTGTCGAAGAGCGTATCGTTCATGCTGGCATGGCCGTTCACGAGCTTGTCGCCGACGGCAACCGCGCACATGTACTTGACCTCAGCCATGTCCTCGTATGTAAGCCCAAGAAGGGCGTCCATATCGGGGTCACGGGTCTCGAGCACGTAGTAGTTCTCGAGCTGGTTGCGCATGACGTCCTCGGTGGAGAGGCCGTAAGTCCATGCGCCGTACAGGCTGGCGTAGCTGTCGGACGAGGGCAGGATGTTCTGGCTCCTGAGCCATTTCTCGAACTCGTAGTCGCAAGTGCCATCGGGCACGTCGGCCAGGATGGCCTGAACCTGGTTCCAGTTGGACAGGTTGGCGGGGTTCCACTCGTTGGCGCTGGTAATCTCGGGGTCGGGCTCGACGGGAGTGGTGCCGGCCCATGTCCAGTTGAGGCCGTAGGCGTCATATACGCTTACGTTGCGGTCGCTGGCAGGGTCGTAGCACATGGCTGTTGCCGCATACGATATTTCCCAGCGGGACATGTCGTTTAGCATGGTGCCGTTGTGCCCAGGGCTGTTTTTCCAACCTGTGAATGCACGGGATGCGTTGGGGTCGGATGCGATAAAACCGGTTTCGGAGTAGAGGTTTTCATTTAGCCAGGTGCCGCCAGTGAACATGTTGGGGTTTACGGTCTTGCCGTTGCTTGCCATGTCTTTGTCGAAGGCGTTGTCTGTG
>JAAUYS010000075.1 GCA_014804995.1 Clostridia bacterium | reverse complement strand
GTACCGCTTATTCCGGAAGAAATAGTAAATAAAACCGCGTCGTTTCCTGCCTGCAAAGCGGGGGTAATATACTCAATAAAGCGCGCCTTTCCTATAAGCGAGGTTTTTATCTCCGCTCCGTTTCTCATATCGTCGTAATACTTTTTAGCAGTTACTTCAAAGTCAACGCCGTCTTCGTAGCAAAACCTTTCTTCACCGTTCACAATGCAGGTGTAGGGTATAACGCAAATTCCGTATTTCTTCACAAGTGCGTTCGGGATATTGTTTCCCGAGTCCACAAAAATTTCAAAATTGTTCATAAATATGTCTCCCGCGCCGTTAAAGCGCTGATTTTACGTCAAAAATTCTTATAATTACATTATTGCACTTTTATTTGAAAATACAACCTAATGCGCCCCGCTTTTTCTCCACGGTTTGTTTTTGTGGCTATACTGACAAAATTCTCAACTCTACCGCCAAAATTTCACACTCTACTCACAGTAGAGTTGCATAATTTGTTGTGTTTTTCTCTTGATTATGTTAAAATACCGCTATGGAAGATTTAAAGGATATAATCGCAAAAAATCTGGTTGATTTGCGCACGCGCGCGAAGCTTACCCAGCTTCAGCTTGCCGAAATGTTAAACTATTCCGATAAAGCCGTTTCCAAATGGGAGCGGGGGGAGGCAATTCCCGACGTCCGCGTTCTCGTAAGAATTGCGGAAATTTACGGCGTTACCCTTGACGACATAGTTAAGCCCGAAAGCGTTGCGGTACCCATTGAACATAACAGGCACATAAACGGCAAGCGCATTTTTATAACGGTTTTATCCGCGCTTCTCGTCTGGTTTATAGCAACGGGAATATTCCTCGTTTTCTTCTTCATAAACCCCACGGAAAAGTATTCGTATCTGGTATTCGTCGTTGCGCCGTTGCCGACGTCGATAGTTCTTTTGGTTTTATCCGCAATGTGGGGCAACCGCATAACTAACGCCGTGGCGTCGTCGCTCGTGCTTTGGTCGTGCGTTCTAATCTTCCACATATTCGTAATAACTTTCACTGACTTTACAAAAATCTATTTTCTCTATATAGCCAGCGCCCTGTTTGAAGTACTTATAATTTTGTGGTTCGTTTACAGGTGGTTCTCGGCAAAAAAAGGCACAAAGAAGGTAAATTGAAATGGATTTAAAAAAACTTGCAAAAGCGTTAATCCCCGACGAGGGCTTATTGCCCCCCGAAAAGTATGAAGAAATTTTTCCCCAAAGAAATCTTGAAAAGGGTGCAGAGGTAACCCGCCTTGCGCCTTCGCCCACGGGCTTTATACACCTCGGCAATCTTTACTCCGCGCTTGCCGACGAAAGAACGGCTCACACCACGGGCGGGGTGTTCTATTTAAGAATTGAGGACACCGACGAAAAGAGAAAGGTAGACGGCGCGGTAGAAAGCGTTATCCGCTCTTTAAAATATTTCGGCATTAAGTTTGACGAGGGCGCTGAAATTGACAGCCCCTTGAACAACTACGGACCTTACTACCAGCGCAGACGCGCGGAAATTTACCGCACGTTCGTCAAAAAGCTCATAGAAGAGGGGCTTGCATATCCTTGCTTCTGCTCAGCGGAAGAATTGGACGAAGTCCGCGCAAAGCAGACTGAAAACAAGGAAACGACCGGCTATTACGGCAAGTACGCAAAGTGCCGTAACCTCTCTGAAGAAGAAATTTACAAAAAGTTAAAAGAGGGTAAGCCCTTCGTTATCCGCCTTAAATCTCAGGGCAGTATAGAAAATAAGTTTACCTTCCGCGACGCCATAAAGGGCGATATTACGGTAACCGAAAACGACCAGGACGTAGTTATCTTAAAGTCTGACGGCATTCCCACTTATCACTTTGCCCACGCCATAGACGACCACTTTATGCGTACGACTCTCGTTATAAGGGGCGAAGAGTGGCTTTCAAGCCTTCCCGTACACATTGAACTGCATAAGGTTCTCGGCTTTAAACCTCCCCGTTACGCGCACACCTGCTCGCTTATGAAAATGGACGGCGACACCAAGCGCAAGCTTTCAAAAAGAAAAGACCCCGAGCTTTCTTTGGACTATTACAGAAAAGCCGGTTACTTCCCGCTTGCTGTGGTTAAATACCTTATGACGGTATTGAACTCCAACTTCGAGGAATGGCTTTTAAAGAATCCCGACGGCGATTACAGGGAGTTCAAATTCAAGATAGATAAAATGGGTAAGAGCGGTGCGCTCTTCGATTTGGATAAATTAAACGACGTATCAAAGACTGAAATTTCCCGCCTTTCCGCGGAGGAGTGCTACGACTTCTTAAAGGAATGGGTTGACGAGTTCGGCACGGATAAGGATAAGCTTCACTTCAAAGATAAAGAGTACCTTTTAAAGGTCTTAAACCTAGTTATGGGTACGGGCGGAAAGAAGAGAAGAAAGGACATAGAACGCGCCGAGCAGGGCGTAAGGCTTTTGGACTACTTCTTTGACGATACCTTTAACCCCGACTATACCTACCGCTTTGACAAGGACACCGTGAACGTCGTTTTAAATTCCTTTGCAAACGTCTACGACCCTGCGGACGACAACTCGGCTTGGTTTGCAAAGGTCAAGGCGATAGCCCCCACGGTAGGCTTTGCAAGCGAAATGAGCGAGTACAAACAAAACCCCGAAAACTTTAAGGGCAACGTTTCCGACGTTGCGGAAATTTTAAGAATAGCCGTAACGGGCAGTCCCAACTCCCCCGATTTATGCACCATAATGGGCATACTCGGCAAAGAGCGTTCAACTGACAGATTAAAAAAAGCATTGATGTAACGGTGTGTATATGAATGTGGTAGAAGTTTTACTTGTAGCCGCATTTCTGTTCTTTGTGGGCAGTGTGCTGGGCTGGTGTATAGAAGTTATTTTTCGCCGTCTTTTCACGGCAAAAAAATGGATAAATCCCGGGTTTTTAACGGGGCCGTATCTTCCCTTATACGGGTTTGGAGTAGCCGGATTGTTCGGCATATCCCTGATACCTATCAATACGGGCAGTGCGGCGTGGAACGCAGTGATTATAATTGCCGTTATGGGCGTTGCTATGACGGTAATAGAGTATATAGCCGGTCTTATTTTTATAAAGGGTATGAAAATACGGCTTTGGGATTATTCCAACAGGTGGGGGAATATTCAGGGCATTATATGTCCGTTATTTTCCCTCTTTTGGCTGATTGTATCTGCTTTCTTCTATTTCGTAATAGAACCGTACGTAATTGATGCTGTTGTATGGTTTGTAAACAATAAGGCGTTTGCATTCGTCGTAGGATTTTTCTTCGGTGTGTTTGCAATAGACTTTGCACATTCTGTAAACCTTTCCGCAAAGATACGCTCGTTTGCAAAGAAGCACGACGTAGTAGTTTCCTTAGAGAAGCTAAAAGAGAACATTAAAGATAAAATCGAAGGCATTGAAAAGAAAAGGGCGAGCTTCGTTTTTCCCTTTAAGTCAAACAACACTTTAAGCGACGAACTTGAAAGCTACACAAAAATGGAAAATACAGCTAAAACGGAAGATATAAAAACCAAAAACACCGACTGACGGCATATAATACAAAGTTAGATTTTTAAAGGAGTTCCGAATGCTTGAACTTATAGATATTAAAAAGAATTACACCGTAGCCGGTGGAACGGTAAGCGCTTTAAAAGGCGTAAGCGTAAAATTCCGCAGGAACGAGTTCGTCTCCATTCTCGGCGCGTCCGGTTGCGGAAAGACGACGCTTTTGAACATAATAGGCGGGCTGGATAAATACACGTCCGGCGACCTTGTAATAGAGGGCAAGTCCACTAAAAAGTATAAGGACGGCGACTGGGATACATACCGCAACCATTCGATAGGCTTTATATTCCAAAGCTATCATTTAATACCCCACCAGACGGTGTTGCAGAACGTAGAACTTGCACTTCTCATATCCGGCGTAAGCAAGGAAGAAAGACGGCGCAGGGCTATAGAGGCCCTTGAACGCGTGGGGCTGGGCGATAAATTAAAAAACCGCCCCAACCAGCTTTCGGGCGGTCAGGCGCAGAGAGTTGCGATAGCCCGCGCGCTTATCAACGACCCCGAAATCGTTCTTGCCGACGAACCCACGGGCGCGCTCGATTCCAAGACGAGCGTGCAGATAATGGAGCTTCTTAAAGAAATTTCAAAAGACAGGCTCGTCATAATGGTTACCCACAACCCCGAGCTTGCCGAACAGTACTCCACCAGAATTATCCGCCTTTTGGACGGCGAGATAGTGGACGACAACAACCCCTACGACGGAAGCGCGGAGGAAGAGGTTTTAAAGAAAGAAGAACCCTCACCTGCCGTTACCGAAAAGACGAATAAAGGCAAAAAGAAGAGGACGTCAATGTCAATAGGTATGGCTATGTCCCTTTCTTTAAAGAACCTTTTATCCAAGCGCAAACGCTCCATTATGGTGTCCGTTGCGGGCAGTATAGGCATAATAGGCGTTTCAATGGTTCTTGCAATATCCGCGGGCGTCAAGGACTACGTTAAGAGTATGGAGGACGATATGCTTTCGGGCTATCCCCTCGCGGTTACGGAAACTGCAATAGACTTCGACGCGTTAATGGAGTTTTCAAGCTCATCAGGCACTAAGGTAAACCCTTACAGGCTTAAAGACAAGGTATACGTTGACGACCTTTTGGGTACTTTAATGGACTTCAAGGGCGCGACTTCCACCAACGAGATTACAGAAGATTATAAAAAATTCGTTGATGCAATGCCCGCAACCTACTACAACGCGTTACAGTACGGATACGGCTTCGATATGTCAAACTACATATACGCCGACTTTACCGTAGGCGGAACTTGCACTGACGGGAAGCAAAACGTATCGGTTACGGCTATACGCGCAAAGTATTCGTCCGTTCTCGGCGAGCAGAAGGATTACAAAAAATACTCTTCAATGATTAACACGCTGAGTTCGTTCAAAGAATTGCCCAACAACTACGACTACATACTTTCGCAGTACGATATTTTAGCGACGTCCTTAGGTAAGACGGAAGAGCTTACCGAAAACGAGATTAAAGAAATTTTTAACAGCAAAGAAAGTCTGATAATGGTCGTTTCGGACAACGGGTTCTCCGACTTGAACTTCGGACAGTACGGCTATATGACCGAATGGGAGTTTTTGAACTTTGCATTCAAAGCCACGGGCGACGTCTACGACAGAGAAATTATAGAAAAGTATAACGGCAGGCTCAACGCAGATAAGAACGGTTATGAGGGCGAAAAAACTGGTACGGATTTCAGCGTATTCGTAGGAGAGGACGCCCACAAATTTACCTGGTATCCCAACGACAGCATTTATACCCCTTGCGACGGCACGGAAAGCTACACCATAAACAACCAGCTTATACGCAACGCGTATTTGGACGAGGACGGCAAACCCACGCTTCAAAACACGGGTAAGCTTGCAATACCTTATAAGTACGAACCGAATTCAAAAGACTTTAACAAAGATGACGGAGTAGAACTCGGCGTAAAGGTTATACTTCAAAAGAAAGCGGGCATCTCTTACGGCTGTCTTAACTCCGGTCTTTACTATACGGAAGAGCTTACAAAGCACACGCTGGAAACGGGTTTAAAGAGTAACATAGTAAAGGACTTAAAAGATAAATACGACGGAGAAATAAGTATTCTGCCGTTCCACTACGACTATACGTATCTTAACCCCGACGCGGGCAATATTTGGCAAACCAACACCGCAGATTCCGGCATAGGGCTTTACAGCAGTATGATGAGCCAGATGATGGGCGCAATGACGGGTTCAAGTTCCAAACAGGGGCTTGACTTAAACGACTTGGCGGGCAACGAACTGCCCGTGGCGCTCTATATCTATTCCCTTGACTTTGAAAGCAAAGATTTAGTTACGGACTACCTGGATAAATGGAACGACGGTTGCGAAAAGGGTTCTTTCACGTTTACAGACAAGGACGGCAACGAGGTAGTAGTTTCAGACTTAGAAGAGGCGGATAAAGTCAACTATACGGACACGGTAGGGCTAATCATTACGATGGTCAACACGATGATTGAAATGATAACCATAGCCCTCATTGCCTTTACCGCGCTGTCCCTCGTCGTGTCTACGGTAATGATAGGTATAATAACATACGTATCCGTAGTAGAAAGGGTAAAGGAAATAGGAATTTTGCGTGCAGTCGGCGCAAGGAAGAAGGACATAAAACGGCTGTTCAATGCGGAAACTTTCCTCCTTGGACTTTCCGCAGGGCTTGTGGGCATTTTGGTAACCTATCTGTTGTCGCTTATTATTAACATAATCGTAATGAGCTTAGCGGGAATAGCCATCTGCGCACTGCCGATATGGCAAGCCCTGATAATGGTAGTGGTAAGCATAGTTTTAACGCTTATTTCGGGATTGATACCGGCTTCTGCGGCGGCTAAGAAAGACCCCGTTGTAGCTTTAAGAACGGAATAATATTTTTTGACCCCGCCCCCGTAAAAAGAGGCGGGGTTTTCGCTAAAAAAATACCTTTCTCAGTAAAAATTTATCAATAATTCGTTGACACCCAATATTTGGTATGTTAAAATAATAAAGTAATAAATCTTAGAGGTAAATTATGAAAAAGATTTTTAAAGGTTTGGCTATCGCGGTTGCTTCAACGGCTCTTTGCGCAGGTATCGCTACTGCTACGGCTTGCTCCGGCGGTTACAACGGCGAATATATCGGCCACTACTGCTACGCAAACGAATACAATTCCGTTTACGGTATGATAGTTAAAGTAACCGTAGAAAATAATATTATCACGAAGGTAGAGGATGTAACCCATTCCTACGGCGACGGCAAGGCATTTTCCTGCACTTATAATCCTATCGTAATCGACTATTCGCAGGGCTACGTTCCTACGAGAGACGAACACGGCAATTGGCTCCGCACGGAAGAGTCCGTAACCGTATATAACGAAGGCTGGCATACCGTCAGCGACCCTCAGGGCGACGACTGGACTGCTGATATGAAGGAAGAATGGCTTGAAAAGGAGAACTGGCTTCTTCAACAGTATGAAAACAAGTCAGTTGCAGACATCCTTGCAATAAAGGTTTACTATGATGAAAACGGCGAGCCTTACAAGCAGGCTGACAACGCTGCTCTTACTGACAGCGGACTTGTTCTTTCCGGCGCAACGCAGGGCAGTGGCAGACTTCTCATTGCCGTACAGGACGCTCTTAAAAACAAGTAATTTATAATTGGATTTTAAAACCCGCCTTTCGGCGGGTTTTTGTTTTTACTTGCTATTCTTAAATAATTCATATATAATTGACTTATGAAAAAATTAAAAACTTCTTGCATTGCAATATCCGCGGTTTTGGCAGTAACGCTTTCAACTTCCGTTGTTGCAGGTTGCGGAAGGTCTTACGATATTTATACCAATATTCCACAGGGACAGTATGAAATAACCGATAAGGAATACGCCTTAGCGCAGACCATTGACGGTTACACCACCGCGCAAAAGGGTGAAGAAACTTTTCCGGATACTTCTGGTTATACCCCAATGTCGTATTCGTTTTTCTTTATGACGACGGATGCAACCCTCTTTTTGTACGAAGATTTTACGGCGGAGGGTGCAACGGCTAAATTCGAAAACTTTAAAAAAGCAGTTTCTTCTACCCTTGACAAAATAGATAAAGCCATATCAACCGGCGTAGAGAATTCCGATATTAAAAGGTTCAACAGAATGCCCGCAGGCGAACTGTTGGAAATTTCAAAAATCACTTACGAGGTGTTACAAGAAGCCAAGCACGTTTACGAGTGGACGGGCGGTTACTACAACCCCGCGCTGTATTATAACGTGCAGGCTTACGGCTTCGGTAGCGGTAACTCTTACCCTAAGACAAATGAAGAATTGCCTTCCGACGAGGTTATAGCAAAATACACAGACCTTTCAACGCACTTTGGTGAAATAGTTCTTGAAGAGAGCAACGGCAGATACTTCGTTGTCAAGCCCGAATATACGGTTGAGGTTGAGGGGGAAACGCTCTCCTTAAAACTTGACTTAGGCGGTATAGGCAAGGGCTACGCCGTAGATAAGGTGGACGAGTTATTTGACGATTACGGCTATAGGTTCGGGTATTTCAACTTCGGTTCGAGCAGTATGCTCGTAAAGTACTACGACAGTAATACGCCGTTCACCATAGGGCTTTCGGGGCCGAGAACGCCCTCCCGCGACCCCTACGTTAAAATACCGATAGCTAACGAAAAACTTTCCACAAGCGGTGATAACGAACAGAACTATACGATAGACGGCAAGCGCTATTGCCACATAATAGACCCCAAAACGGGCAAACCCATTGAAACGGGTATTATGTCGGCAACGGTAATAGGCGGAAGCGCCTGCACCGATGACGCGCTTACAACCGCACTTTTGGCTATGGGTAAAGACCGTGCCGTAGAGTTTATACAAAACGAACTTAAAGACCGTAAGGTAGTATTCGTCTGTGAGTAATTATGTCGCTGAAAAAAGTAGAACAGGTAAAGTCCGATAAGGGCTTTAGAATATGGGATTTAATAGTTTACGGCGTAATTTTAGCAATCGTAGCGGTACTGTTTCTGACTGTTTTTCTAACGCAGGACACAGACCCGCTTACGGGCGTTAAAATAAGCGTTAAGGGGGAGGCGGTGTTCGTCTACGACTTCTCCTCAGAGCCTACTGCAAAAGACGGCGTAGAGTGGAAGGAAGAGGGCAACGGCATAACCGTTACCGTAAGAGTTGACGAGGGCTACAACGTAATCTATATAGATAAAAATGAAAAATCCGTAAAGATTACGGACGCCGACTGTAAGGGCAAGCAGTGTCTCTATTTCAGTGCCATAAAGGACAATTCAAGAATTATCTATTGCAATCCCCACAGCCTTAAAATAGAGCCTCTATCAATAAACTACTCACCCGAAATACCATTTTAAATACGAAAAAGCCCCGCGGTAAAACCGCGGGGCTTTAATTATTTGTTAATCTTTCTTCTCTTCAACCTTTTCGGTTTTTTCTTCCTTTGCAGGGGTTTCTTCCGCAACTACCTTACGGCTTATAATGATGTGTCTGGGGCATTTAGCAACGCAGGTAAGACAGCCCGTACACTTCGTATAATCTATTTCAGGGAGGTTATCCTTCATAGTTATCGCGCCGTGAGGGCAAGCCTTAGCGCACAGCCCGCAGGCTATACAGCCGACTTTGCAAACGCTCATAACTTCCTTACCCTTGCACTTTGAAGAGCAGGCAACGAATACGGGAGCAGAGGAGGGAATGCGTT
>JAAUYS010000074.1 GCA_014804995.1 Clostridia bacterium | reverse complement strand
TTCAGATCCTGTTCAAATTTTGCTAGATTCTTCCGAGAACTCTTCAGATATTCCAGCCTCTCAGTCTCGTCATCGGGTATCTCGCCGTAGACATCATCATAGTCGGGAATGAACTTCTTCATCCTGATCCTCCATATTTATGACTCAATTTTGGTACTACTAAGCTAACGACTCAAGTCAAGCTTAACAGCAGAAAGGAAGTATTTGTTTATGCCTAAGTATCTTGACTATTCCAATGAAACCCAGACGAACATCATCCAGCAGGATGGGTTCGAGGATTTGACACGTACAGTGTTCGATGTTATAGCAACGAACCTGGCGTTCTCTCTGGGCCCCCTTGGATCAAGTGCAACTATTCTTGATGGTATGGCTAGTGAAGCGACTAAGGACGGTTACACCATTCTTTCGAACTATCGCTTCCGTAACCGTTACAAGAGAATGATATATACATTGATTCTCGGACTGTGTCGGAAGATGAACAACACGGTCGGTGATGGTACCACTACAGCGATCTGTTTGACAAATGAGATGCTGAAGTCGTATCTCAGTAGCAGTGATGACCTCAAGAGGGTGTATCGTCTTCCAAGAGAACTCACCAGTGCATGGGACAATGTCACCAAGTCTCTCAAGGACTATGTGGCAGAGCACTCTACTCCCATCACCACCAATGAGCAGATCTACAATCTCGCATACATTGCATCCAATGGCAACGCGAAGATTGCATCTGATATCGCAAACATCTACAAGGATAACCCTACCCCTTCGATCAAGCAGAAAGATTCTCCCATCGCTGAATCATACGTAGAGGAGATCAATGGGTATGATATGCCCACCAATCTCATCACCGATCTGTATGCCAAGAATGATGACCTTTCAGTAGATACAGATCATATGCTCGTGATGGTGATGACTCACAAGCTTGATGTGGATGCATTCGAAAAGGTAATTATCCCTATGATGTCTGTTCTCAGAGCGATGCATGAACAGCTCATCATTGTAGCACCGGCATACGATAAGGGCCTTGAAGAAGTCACTACTGATCAGTACTTCAATCGAGAGATCATGCAGTTCGGCAAGAACTCTCTCATCATGACGAAGTACTCTTCTTCCACCATTGGTGAGCATCAGGTGTCTGACTTCTCTACCATCATTGGGGCGAAGCCGATCACTCGCGCATTTATGGATGCCATAAAGGATGCTGTTGCAAGAGACGGTATTGACCAGGTTGTCGATGATGCTCTCAGTGATTCTTCTTCTGAGGTGTATGGCCTCCTTGGTTCCATTGACAAGTCCCATATCAGTAGAGTGAATGGGGCTACCTTCACAGTCAACGATATCGAGGACAAGGACTTCTATAAGAACTTGGTTGCTCGTGCTCAGAAGGCACTTGAGGAAGCTCAAGCTGGCTCTTCATATGAGACTCGCAAGATGTCAAGGAAAGTGTTTGATGCTCAGACAAGATGTCACCAACTCAACATGAAGACATATGTCTGGTACATCGGTGCCGAGTCTCAGCTTCAGAAGAAGATAACTTGGGACAGCGTTGAAGATACGATTAAGTGTGTCGCATCTGCATCGAAGTATGGTGTTGTACCAGGATGTCAGCTCACACTGATGAGAGGGTGCATTGAGCTCAGAGAAGCCATCAGAGATAAGTACACTCCTGATGAGAATGGTAATGCATACTTCACTACAGCTGATATGCTTGAGCATGATCTGTACAACATCATCAATACAGCTCTCCAGGTACTCTACCTCAAGGTGTTGAACGGTCCTCATCGCTCTGGTCTCATTCGTATCATTGATACTTCCAAGTATACTGAAGAGACAACTGATGAGGATATCATCAATGACATCTCCACTCTCCAGGATGAGATCATTCGGAATTCAATTACTTCTAATCAGGTCTTCGACATTGAGAAGGTGGAGTTTAATCCTAATATCATTACCTCGGCGGAACTTGATATGATGGTTATCACTGTGGCGACTGACCTCATCAAGATCCTCACTTCTGGTAACCAGGCAATCTGTCTTAGTGAGATTGATGACGCACATGAGGATGAATCGCGCATTGCGCTCAGTTGATAAATGAGTAAAGAGATGTAGTGGAGGGGAATTCCCCTCCACTACATTCTTCTTCCCCGTTCGGTCGCCGTATCTTATTCTTCGCTATAATCTTCGCCCGTGATCTCTTTGAACTGTTCAGCTGTGATCTTGCCGACCTTAACTGCCTTCTTGACGGTTTCGATCGTCCACAGGCCGCGACGGAAATTGTTCTGTACTACTTTGAACTGAGCTGTTTTAACAGACATTGGTGTTACCTCCTTACGCTTACTCCGCGTTCTCCATTTTTGCGATCTCGGCATCCATTTGCTGCTCTTCCATTATGGCAGCGATGCGTTCGATCGGTGTCGGTGTATCATCCATCTCGGCGAGCTGCTTGTTCATAGCTTCTTCTTCAAGAGCAGCAGCAATGCGCTCTTCTGGAGAAGTTGCCAGACGTGTCTCTTCTTTGATGCGATCTTCGACATCCTCAATAGCCAGCAGGACATCGGTAGGATCACTGAAGTCAGCCATATCGATCGGAGTGAAGTCTTCCAGCTCCATCGATTTCGCCATGTCGTTTGTGAACTCAACCAGTCGTCCGAGTTCGTGGATTTCTCCACCGTTGACGATGCCAGCGGAAATTACTGTATGGATTGTTTCATCGTCGTACCACGGCACATGCATGTCGCGCCATTCCTGCCAGGTAAATTTCTTACCTGACGGGGTGATGACACTGGACTTTTTGTCCCAGATCTGATACTTCTTTGGCTTCCTCGTTTCTTCAGCCATTTAGTTTTCCTCCTTTGGAGTCTAGAATTATTCTATGTTGCGCATGTGCTACTGTAATTAGTACGACGCGTTGATGCTCGCAGTGACAGCATCTGCAATGCTGGTGTTGATCAATGTCTGGATCTCACTCTGAGTGAGGTATCCTTTAGCCGTGATTGCAGCTTCAACCTGTGCAGCCGTCTGATAACCCTTACCTTCGATAGTAGTATTAACTTGGGCTGCAGTCTGATATCCAGAATCGTTCTCCAGTTCAGAAACCTTTGTAGGTACATCCACATCGGCCAGTGCTGTGGAGATAGCACTAGATACCTCTGATGCGGTCTGGAATCCAGCATCATTCTCAAAGTCACTTATTTTAGTAGGAATAGTGACTTTAGAATTGATGAGATTGGTGAGGGTAGTGCTGAGACTCTCGTTGTCTGCCAAACTTTCTGGTGAAAGATCATCTACTGTGATGAATCCACTATTGTTTGTGAGATCGCTTGTTGAGACAGGAATAGTATTACTGACGTCAGTAAGCGTCTTCTTCGTGGCAAACTTATCAAGACAGAAATCAGCGAGCTGTAGGACTCGATCGTCCGAAGCATATGTATTTACTTTTCCTGCCATAGATCTTTACCTCTCAAACTTATTCGACAGCATCGAACTTAGCGGTCAACATTGCTGTGAACTGCTCATCCGTGATCGTCGGGATATCGTCTGCTGTAAGGTAACCAGCGTCGTTGTTGAATGCTGACACATCTGTCGGGATGTTCACCTCTACCATCTCTTTGATCGTCTCTTTGAGGGTAGTGTTTTCTGCCAGTTTCTCCTGGGTCAAATCTTCCTGAGTGAGATACCCAGTATCATTTTCAAGCTGGCTGACCTTAGTCGGAATCCCACTGTCGATTGCTTCAAGAAGAGCATTCTTCAGCTCAGTGTTATCTTTAAGCGACTCTGCTGAGAAGTCATCATTCGTGAGATAGTTCGAATCATTATCGAGATCCGAAACCTTCGTCGGGATCTTTCCTTCGACTTCATCGATAGCCGTCTTCAGATCACTTTCCGTCTGATACTTCGCATCATTAGTGAATGCTGATACGTTCTCAGGAATCTGAGCATCAATGAGTTCAGTAAGAGAAGTCTTGAACTCAGTATTCGTGGTCAGCTTCTCCGAAGAGAAATCAGCTTCTGTCAGATATCCAGCATCATTAGTGAATGCTGATACCTTAGACGGAATCTCGGCCTTAATGATGTTGGTCAGTGTCTCTTTGAAGTCTGAATTAGAGGTGAGCTTCTCACTCTCGAAATCTGCTTCCGTCAGATAACCGACGTCGTTCTTGAATGCAGATACATTCTCTGGATGAACGATAGCATCAATCTTGCTCTGAACTTCATCGTTGGTGGCGAAGTCAGCATCATTGGTAAGCTCACTTGTCTTCACAGGGATGACAAGATCGTCCTTCAGCTCTTCGGCTGCCTTACCAATAGCTTCTTTAGCTTCATCAGTTGTGACATAGCCAAGGTCGTTCTCGAGATCACCGAGCTTTGTTGGTACCTGATCAGTCTTTGCAAAGCCAGCTGTAGTGGCTGTTTCTTCAGTGAGATATCCAGCGTCGTTGTTGAATGTTGAAACATTCTTTGGAATCTCTGCCTGGATGGTTTCAACGATGGACTTCTTGAGCTCGGTGTTAGTGACGAGACTCTCAGGTGTGAAATCCGTTTCCGTCAGATATCCAGCATCATTGGTGAATGCCGATACCTTGGAAGGAATGTCAGTCTTCTTTGCGTAGTCACCATTCGTCAGTATTGACAGTACCTGAGTCTCCGTCTGGAAGTTGCTGTCATTCGTGAGATCACTGACCTTAGTGGGAAGATTCGCATTAAGTGAACTGGTAATACTTGCAGCAACATCTTCATCGGTCTGGTAATTCGCATCATTCTCGAATGCTGATACCTTTGTGGGAATCTCTGCCTCAATGACTTTAGTGAGAGCTTCCTGGAACTTAGTGTTCGTTTCAAGATTCTCACCAACGAAATCATCGGCTGTGAGATATCCAGAATCATTCTCCAGCTCACTAACCTTCTTTGGAACTTCACCGCCGACGATCTTGATGAGAGTTTCTTTGAAGGATGTATTCGTTGCCAGCGACTCTGCTGAGAAGTCTGTCTCTGTCAGGTACCCTGCATCATTCTTGAATGCAGATACTTTATCAGGAATAACAGCTTCCACCATCTCAGTGATTGTGTCATTGAGAACCTTATTCTCGATGAGCTTTTCCTGAGTGAGATCGACCTGTGTGAGGAATTTACTATCGTTTTCAAGCTCACTCACTTTGGTCGGGATTTCAATGCTACTTGAAAGCTCATTTAGAGCCTTCTTTGTAGCGAACTTTTCAATGCAGGCATCAGCAAGCCCCATTACGTGCTTTATCTGAGCTCTGATATCGAGTTCTCCTGCCATTTATTTTACCTCATTTCATGCGAGAGCATCTGCTAATATGGCATCTAACCTGTCATCATCTATCGGCTTCTTCGCAGCGGCCGATTCATCTCCTCCAACTGATATCCATCTACCACCGATGAACATATAGGGGATGTATGTATCAGCCTCGGGATCGAGCTTGAAATAGATAGTATTATCTACGGGGAGAGGTGGTAATGTTCCAACGATCTCATATCTTAGCCCACTATCCTGATCAGGAATAGAAGCTGCCAGTTCTTTAGCTACAGCATCTGTATATGCTTTTGCTAAGGCAGCTCCGTTATCCTGTGCATTTTCCATTGCATGCATGATAGCTGTATATACAGCGCTTCCAGTTGGAGCGTGATCGTTATCATCCTGACTTACATTTGTGGACAGGTGGGACAAAGAATTTCCGTATGCCGACTCGAAGATACGAAGCAGAATGAATTGAAGTTGTTTTTCGGTGATATGGAATTTGGAGTCGGTAGCTGGATATTTCAAATCAGAAGTCCCCATATCCACCCTCCTTATCAGATCGCAGCGAACTTAGCTTTGAGAAGTTCATTGAACCTCGAGTCACTGATGTTCGTAATCTTGTCACTGTTCTGATTGATGATGTTCATCAAGGCAGTGGCAAAGGACTTCGAGTCAATAGGTGTAATACTGCTGATGCCCATCACATTGCGGAAGTCTGAGACAGTGAGATATGTATCACCAAGATCACTAAGGTCCAATCTTGAACGAAGTTCATTGATGTCATCCGTAGTGAGGTTGGCCACTACTCCACTCTCGTTAACCGTCTTGACGATGGCAGCCTGTACCATAGCTCTCGTCAGAACAGCAGGAACTGATGTCTTGATAGCAAGGTAATCCGCGAGATCTTCAGTCTTCATGAAACCGAGATCGCGAATAGCCTCTTTAGCACTATCCTTGATATCTTCAGCATCCTGAGCAGATAGACCAGTCGAACCCAGCGCTACACCATTATGGTTCATGAGTAGACCAAAGAAGTCAATATATGTTTCTTTATTGGTCCGATCAAGATAGTTCTCATTGTTCTCAATCGCCTTCAGGATCTGGTCTACAGCTTCCTTCTTCGCATACCGGCTGTCGAAGTTAGTAGGAGTACCGGTATTGACAACTACCACGCGATGAGTTGCATCAATCCCATTCTCGGTGGAAGTTACAGTCCAGTCTCCATCCTTTGGGAAGTTAAGTGTGACTCTACCCTTAGAATCGGATACTCCAGTGACGATTGTTCCATCTGGAAGACTTGCGGTCACTCGTGTATCCGGATCAACTGTGAGCCGATATTCGGAATTACCATCAGTGACATCAAGTCGCTCAGTCTTGATAGCCCCATCTGATTTATAGTTGAGGATGACTGAGGCATTGGTTGGAAGAGTCAGCACAGCATTCCCAAAGGAATCAGCTGTAGTGCTCACCAGAGTTCCATCAGGAAGCGTAGCAACTACCGTAGAACCTGGATCAACTTTCAGCTCAATATCTTTCTCATCACCAGCAGTGAAGAGACTGGAAAGGAACTCTGGAGAACTGATGAGAGCATTAGCCAGTGACTCAATGTCATCCTTCTTCCAGAAGTTGACGAGATCGATTGATGTATCGCCAATGACAATCCATCTTCCCTTTGAGAAGACGTACATGACATATGTTTTGTCTTCTTCATCATCTCTCTGAAGATAGATGGTTGTGGGATCTGGATTACGTGGGAGGTCACCATCTATGGTCTCGTATTTCCAGTTGTTGATTGCATTGACGATATTGCTGATGTAGTTGATGCGTTCGTCAGTGTAGTCGTTTGCCTGTGCGGAGAGTTCTGCCGATATTTTAGTTACTTCATTACGAATAGCATCGTACACAGCTTGACCCGTAGGTACATGCTTTGAATCTCCATCTTCTACTGAAGTAGTGAAGAGGTCCTTCACCTTCTCGAGTGAACGAGTAAGGATTCTCCTTGAAAGGCTATGTACTTGCTTTTCTGTAAGATTAGCCAAATTATCGGTGGGGGGCATTACGCCCCCACCGTCATTGGCCAGAACGTTCATGGCCATGTTAGTCTCCTATCAGAAAGATACTGTCTGATGCTTACTCGTTACCCTCAGCGTCTACTGCGTTCACAGCAGCGTTAATAGCCTCAGTATCGAGAGCTTCAACAGAATCCTGGCGCACGAAGATTGTCTCCAGATACTGCACCAGAGCTTCTTTCGTTGCCGCATCGTCCTTCATAAGGTTGTCGTAGTCGACGATCTCTTTGACCTTAGCTGCACCAGCTTCGTCAAATGCTGCCGCCTGGATAGCCTCCGTATCATCTGCCTTCAGATATCCGCTGAGATCCACATCGGTAGAACCGATCGATACCCAAGCATCGGTGACCCACAGATACATCTCCCAGGTCTCGTCATTCTCATCATCCTTCTGAAGGTATATAGTTGTAGCACTCGGATTCTCGACTGTGGAGATAGCACCCATGACGGTAACGATCTCTGTCGTCGGAGCTACAGCGCCCTTCAGAGCTTCGAATACTGCCTTGGCGCTCGCCGCCTGCTCGTTGGTCGAATTCTCGTCGATTGTTGTTGCGATTGTATCTGTCAGCTTCGTGTTAACTTTCTCCAGGATAGCCTGGGAAAGAGTGGTAACGCCAGCCGCATCAAGAGTTGTGATTTTCGTGGTCTCTGCCATGATAGTTACTCTCCTTTACTCGTAAGAGACTAGAAGCCTGCCTTGATAGCTGCTTCATTAACGATATCGATGATCTCATCATCCGTAAGCGGAACGAGTTCATCTTTAGACCAGTAGTTTCCGAGCTCAGCAGCTATGTTTCCACTACCTGTAGAACCGCTGCCAGAGCCTTCAGCCCCACCACTGACTTTAATCCACACGGTCTTCTCCAGGGAATCAACCGTGACGGCTGCTACTGTATATACAGCCCAGTCATTCTCATCGGATGATTGCTGATAGAGATAGATCGTGTTGAGGCTCGGTTTTGTCACTACCTTGCTGATCGAACGACCCTTGCTTTCCGTATACGGAACAGTCTTGATCTGTGCACCGGCCAGACTAATGAGGACATTAGTCAGAGCCTGTACATTGACGGTGTCGTCCGCCTTGACATTCGTGCTTGCCGCATAGTCACCAGTACCGCGATTGACATGTGATACGATGTTCTGTACAGCTTCCGGAGTCTTCGTATCGACGAAACGGATATCTGGAACTTCGATGTTCTTTGTCAGTGATACCCAGTTGCCCTGGTCATCATATGCCCAGAGTGTGTTCTTGTCATCCGACTCAGGATTTCTCAGCAGGTAGATTGCATTGGGAAGCGGATTCTTGACGACCGCATTGATAGCATTGCCCTTGACGATCTCCAGTCTGGAGTAGTTGGCAAAGCTCAGAAGCTCGGTCAGTGTCAGTATTGTGACGGCGCGGTTGTCGTAATCCGCATCAACGTTGTCTTCGAGAATGGACATGAGGAAATCATTCCATTCACTCTTGCTTGCAAAGTCTTCTTCGCTGACTACGACTGCCGCAGTTTCTTTTACCTTTTTCAGCAGCTCTTCTACCAGGAGATCGAGCTGAGATCTGTTAAGTGCGATACCACTCATCGTACGTTCCCTCCTTAGAAACTGTTGATTTTATCAATGAGTTCGCTGAGCTCTTCATCGCTCAACTCCCTGACTTCACTGTTCTCAACAGCTTCTTTCAGGTTTATCAGTGTAGACTCAATCTCATTGATATGTTCTGCTACTGTCTCGTCGACACCATTCTTCCGAATATCATCGATCTCGCTCATGAGAAGTTCGATATCACTCTCAAACTTTTCATGATCTTCTGAAGTATCACCTACCATACCCTGAAGATTCTTGATTGACTCTTCCAGTTTTGCAATCTTCCCTTTGATATGTCGATCTGGTTTCCCATGACCATGATTCGGTTTCATCGGAATTCTATCTTCTGATGGAATAGTGAACCCAGGATCGAGTTCTTCATTTGGATCGATGTTGAGATTACCTTTATCAGCAATGGCTCTCGCGAGACGATCGACCACCTCAGTCAGCTCATCTATACGTCTATTCGTATCCATGATGGCATGATCCTGACGATGGTCAACCTTATCCTTCATCACCACTTCATCCATGTGATGGAATCCATGGGAGTTACACCCATGTTTGATTGGTGGATGTAGTGGCTCATATGCGTCTAAGCACGGAGATTTCAGTGCTTTAGCCACCCACTCAGCATCGTTTACCACAACGATATCATTCTTCCAGATGGATATCTTGAAGATGATCCTCTGGCCAGGATTGACAGTGAAGCATCTGTTCACACGAGTAGTTCCACATGGAATCTCCATGATCTGAGTCTGAGGACTCATGATCTCATCCATATGAAGAACAATGTCATGCCCACGGTTATCGAAGTGATAGAATCGACTGAACATACTCCACTCAGGTGGAGCTATCGCTTCTGGAGCTTCCCGATGGTAATACTTCCCATCATCTCCGAAAGTATGCCTGGACTGAAGCTTCTCATGGTATTGGTAGATACCGTAGTCATATGACTTCCGATTCACATGTCTCTTGACCTCATGTGGATTGGTGAACCGACTCAGCTTCTTGTACAGCAGCTTGATGTCAGTGATACGGAATGTCATTGGCTGACGTCCGTATGCATAAGCATTGATGGATGAGATCAGTGTATCGGAGAAGTTCGACAGGATGCAGTTGTCGGTGTAGTTATCTGGATTGATGAAGTACCCATACACTGCATCTGTGATTGGAAGATCCTCACTCATACTGGAAACGAGACGACCAGTCTTATAGTTCTCCAGCTGGTAATTGATCCTCACCACTATCCCTGGTAAGAGTACATCGAGCTGATGGTTGAGTTCATTGGCCAGTGCAACCATGTCTCGTTCCATGAAGTCCTTCTTCTGGTTATTCCCGAAGACAAACGGCATATCAGTAGTGGAACGAGTTGGAAGATCAGCGATATTTACGTTGATCACAGTCTTCATTGAGTTGCGTTCAGTTTGGTCAATGAAGATTTCATTTCTCAGCTCGTTTGATGCTACAGGGAGGATGGTTCGTTTATCCAGATAGCTTCCCAGTAGGTAGGGTATGTTGTTGAGATCGAGGAGAATGTTGGTGTGCTTTTCTTCAACGACATCATCACAACCACATCCACCGCAGTTATCGTATCTCATCACGCTTGCTCCTTTCTTCCCTAATTGAATTGAAGTATCTCATTGATGATGTGAATGATTATGGGGACAAAAAAGAAAACGTCCCACTGGTACTGAGAGTAGTTCATCATAGGCAATAGTAACGATGAGTTCACATCCTTCATCGATATTTGATCTCTACCATGGATATATTTCCATAGTAGGAGAACAAACTCATTGTGGATTGGAGGAATCTGTGAAGTGAAGAGAAGGTCGAATAGTTGTCCATTGACTAGATATGAGACATTTTTGTCGTTTACATATGGACCGATTTTCAATGGTTCCATCACTCGCACTTCTATATCATCGTAACGATAGAATGATGATTGTCTGAAGTCATATCCATCATGGATCACATAAGGGAACTTCTGTAATAGATCAACTGGGGCCCCCACCTCAATCCATTTGTAGATAGATTTGTTGTACCATTCCATCATGTCATTCGTACCGAGTTTATCAGTCAGCATGATGGTACTGATACTGTCATCATTCATTAGGTTATGTCGTTGAATGAACATCCCTGCACACGGATCGTATATGTGAAGTCGTGTGTCAGTATTGAAAAATAGAAAACAGTTGTGCCGATCATTGTAGTACATTGATCGATATGATGTGATGAGTTCTCTTATCAGTGACTGACAGCGTCTTCTCTTTATCATACCATCTTCAGAGATGACGGGATCCATAGTTCCACCGACCGCATTGAGATCGGTGAACTTAACCGATACTACCTTCT
>JAAUYS010000073.1 GCA_014804995.1 Clostridia bacterium | reverse complement strand
TTGCTTCAACGTCGCTGATGGTGCAGTCTAATGTTTCTTCGGAAGAAGTTTGCCCATACCCCTTTGAGTAACCGCTGTACACGTATTTAGGGGCGGAATAAACGCCCGTTTCTTTGTTAAAGAACCCGCACGGGTACTCCGTGGCGTTCGGATAGTCGTCTGACTTATTATTTAACAGCTCAATACCGCTTACTTCGTAAATACGGCTTTCGGCATTTAACGCGCTTAAAACCGCTTGCCGTTGGGCTGACGTGAAGTTGATTTTAAACTTATAAAAACGGTTTTCCAGACCGTCCAATAATGTGCCGTCTAAAAACTGTAAACTGTATTTTGTATAGTCGTCTGTATCTTTTCCGCCAACACGCATTTGGAGCTTGTTCTTGTCGCTCTTGCAATCAAACGTCATCTGCTGAGGGTTATAAACGTAGACATACAGCCCGTAGTTTTGTTGCATATCGCCGTAGTATGAATAGCAGTACTCGGCGAGGGATATTAGCTTTACTGAGCCGTCATCGTCTTTCGGATAGTCTTCAAGGGTAAATGCCTTGCCGTCTATCGTCATTCCGCGCAAATCGTCCAAGACGTTAGTCGTATCGAACTTAATATTTTCATTGTCAGCAGAAGCAGAGGCGTGCGTAGAATACGCGCCTCTGCCTGCTAATAATGAAAAAAATATGATGAAAAAACCGAAAACAAGCGTTATTAATTTAATCGTTTTCTTTTTTTTCTGATAAATCATTTCTTACCGCCTTTCTTTTTGGCGACCCGGTGGCACCCACTCCGCCTACAATTAAGAGTTTGCCTCTTACGAACCTAAAACGGGCTTGTTAGGATTGATTGTTATGTTTTCTGCAGGAATAAAATAAGAATCAGGGTCAAAGTTTATATTCTCAGTACGACTGTAGGATGCATATGTTTCCCCGTTATAGATATACTTAATCATAATCTCCACCGTAGCGCATTCGTCTTTATCGTGGCAAGCCTTGACAAATGCGTTAAGGAATGCAACGTTGTCAATATCGCTGTCAGCGAAGCAGTCTCTTGGCGTCAACAAAGTGCCAGTGGCAGAATTTGGGCCAAATCCGTAATCCCAGCCAGGGTCAATACCAAGTTCTGCAGTTATTTCGTTGACTATTTCGGGTAACAAGTTTATCTCCCAGCCCGTAACAACAAATTCACCTTTCACCGTACCTATCATCATTCCAGGCATAACCGAAGCGGTGTAAGTTTCTCCGAAGCTCAACGTACTACTTCCAAGCGTAGCTTCAACATCGTCATTCGGCTGAGCAAGACAGCCGACTTCGCATGTCGCAGTCAATTGTTCAGTTGATACAACGTTACAGGTTACAGTTACAGGCTGGTCAAAAGCCCTTATACACGTTATTTTGCAGGTAAAGAAATCTCCCTCCAAAGGCGTAACCACTACATATTCCTCATCCGAAGAAGTCCACCATACATTTAAAATGGTTGCGTTTGCCGGAGTAACTGTTGCCGTTAAAACTTCAGATAACTGCCCGTTCACGTTACGGGTTGTTGCAGTTAAGGCTACCGGTGAATTTTCCTCATCGTCAGTCATAACAACCAAATAACCGTATTTGCCGTATTCCACATTAGGGTCTTTATACGTGATGTCGGGAATATCAATCCACGTATTAGGGTCGCTGGTAGCGGTTCCCCAACTATTGAAGAACTTTAAAGGATTGTTCTGCACAAACCCCTGGGAGCCACACGCCCATACAATTACTATTGCGAGAATAAGCAAAAGGAAACCCGTGCCTATCGCATAATACTTTGCCCTCTGGCTCTTCTCGTACGCCAAGTCGATATAATACTGTTGCTGTTGTGTTGACTGTCTTTTCGCCATTCTGATTCTCCTTCTCCCGGCGTTACGTCGGGGTTTTATTTTTTGTTTTCTGCAGTCAACTGCAGATTTTTAATTTTTCACAACTGTGATATTTTATTAAATTATATTATCACGTACGTGAAAAGTCAAGATAATTTTTCACATTCGTGATAAATTGATTCAAAAAAATAGGTTGAATATGGAATTTAATAGAATTTTAAAAGATTTACGGCTTGAATCTGGCTATACACAGATGCAATTAGCTCATAAAGCGAATTTAGCGGTATCTTGTATCGCTATGCTTGAAACAAATAAGCGTGAACCTACTGCACAGACCTTAATTTCTTTGTCCGATGCTTTAAACGTTTCTGTCGACTACCTTTTGGGACTGGAAGACGACTTCGGTGCAAGAACTGCATCAACTCATCTACCGTTAAACTCAAATGAGTATTCGTCCGAAGAACAGGAAATAATTGAAAAATATAGAAGTTTACCTAAACAATTAAAAAAACTGGTGCAAGACCAGTTAAATGTTTTTACTGATAACGAGGAAATCACCTTGAAATCAACTAAGAAAAATTAACTCACGAGGGAATAATGTTATCTATTTTGCTTTCACCATATTATACGAATTCTGATGTTGCGCCGGACAACTCTCCCAGCTGGGTTGCTCTTTTCTTAGGTGGTATAGGCGTTATATTATTAATCTGCTTAATAACTGGAATTGGTGTTGCCATAAATAACAGCCGGCATAAAAATGTTGAAGGTGAAGACGACAATACTCAACCCACAAAAGCTAAATCTCACGGCTTTTTAAAATTTATTCTGGCACTCGTAATTATTGTCGCCGTAATTTTAGGTGGAATTAAAATAGTTGACTGTACAACGAACAAAACCAACAATGACGGTGCAACTAAACTTTTAAGCCGAACAGCGCGAACTTCAGACATAAGAGTAAGTGAAAAAGATATTTCTTTTAGCCCATTAGGTGTAACTTATAGCGTTATACCCACATCGGATATTGACGGCTTAGAAATTAAAGTTAAAGTTTACAATTCCTCAAAAAGTATTAGTGCCGACAAAACAGTATATTTGGGTACCGTTCAAAAATCCGTAGAACAGACTTTTGTTTATTCATTAAGTGATTTAAATATAACTATTTCAACATTGGCTTCTTGGCTCACAAACGACTTCTACTGGTCGTACGATGTAACAGGCGGAACGGTATCTTACTTCGCTTAGTTAAAATAGCTTTTCAAAATTAACAAAAAAGTATAAAATCTCCCCCACTACTTTTGTAATGGGGGAAGATTTATATGATATTAACGAAAGAAGATTACGGAATATTGTCGCAAATTCAAATCTTGCTTGCGCAAATTATGAAAAATGCGGTGATGTCTGAAATCGAGGAGGAACACGAACGCGAATTTGAAAAATTAATTGACTTAAATGGGAAAAAGCATGTACAGGAAATCGTTTCAAAAACCTTAGAACAAGAGGTAAAAGAAATGATGATTGAACTTGAGATTCCAGGTTCTGTCCGGAAAAGGAAAAACGGGCTTATTGAAGCCCGAACTTTATATTTCGGTTCGGTTTACGGACGGACCAAGGAAGAACTAAATAGAAAACTGTCAGCAAAAATTACAGAACTTATTGTGCCAGCAGCTGTCAAAGACAAAAGACAACTTCCTCTATTCTCAGAGTTCTGCAATAACTCGTATATCCCTTATAAAAAAAGCCGTAAAACCGTTGCTGAAAACACTTTAAAGGGCTATAAATACCGGTTATCTGTTATCGCCAGGGAAAACTTTGATAAAAGAATAAACCTTTATTCACCGCAAAAAATCGAAGCATTTTTACTGTCGATAGAAAAAACCCGAACACGTCAACTTATGCAAGGGTTTATGAATAACGTATTTGGTCGTGCGGTTGCCGAAGGCTTAATAAAAAATAACCCCTGTGCGCCCATTGAAAAAATGGAACACGCCGGGAACATTGGCACAGCCTTTTCGTTCGATGAGCAAAAAAAATTTTTTACAACTTTATTTTCCTCAAACTTGAGGTATATTTATAAGTGCTATTTTGTTTTTGTTTACCTTACGGGAACGCGACGGTCAGAAGCCCTGGCATCAGTTACAAGCGATTTGAACCGTAGCGACAAAATTCTTCAAATAAACGGAACAAAAACAGACGGGTCATTCAGGTTTATGCCTGTTCTCCCGCTCGTTGAAAAATTACTTTTATCGATGCCGATGCCTTCAATTCCGCTGGCAAATATTTTCCGTTTTCGGAGAAAACCGCGGACAGGAAATTTAAGGACATGACAGACATATTAAACCTTAAACATAAGCTCCACGACCTTCGGCACACTTTCGGTACCCTTCAAATCTGTTGCAACAAGATAGACGTTAAAACCGTTTCGCTTTGGATGGGGCATTCCAACATTGAAACTACTTTAAAGTACTATACCCATCCGGAGCAACTTGATAAAGCAACTTTTTTGCGCGGAGACATCTCAGAAAGCGAAAAAACAGGCATTTATAAGGCAAAATACGCCGAAATTATAGGAATTATAACGGACTTCCTAAATGACCGTACCCAAAATCGTACCCATTAAAAAGCTTTTTGGGAAAGATTTTAGAGATAAAATTTTTAACAGGTAGCAAAAAAACCCACATAAAACACTTCAAAAACGGTGTTTTACACGGGTTTTTCACCTGGCGCGGAGAAGAGGATTTGAACCTCCGGACGGGTATTAGCCGTCACACGATTTCCAATCGTGCGCCTTAAACCGCTCAGCCATCTCCGCATTGCTAAATTATTTTATATGATTTTAATTAAAAAATCAACTTGTTTAATACTAAAATATTAAATTTGCAAAATTAAAATTGGCTGTAAAATTTATTTGACAATTACCGTTATTTATTTTATACTCATTTTACTGGTATGGAACTTTAAGAGTTCTGGCAAATACCCGCGCGGGTAATCCCGCATTATTGATTGAGTTAAAAGCTCAAATTTTATAAGTTGATTACTTTATAATCAAAGCCTTAAAAGGCGTCACTTGTGAAACGGTCAATAAGAGTAGTAAAAGTATTTGCTATATAGACTCTAAAAAGTCCAATACACGATATAAACGTTACAGATGTGCATATATGCACTCGTATGTTAAAGACGACTTTTAGGTCGTCTTTATTTTATTTTCGGGAGTAACCAAAAATGAGCAAAAGCGAAAACATCATAGAACTGATTGACGTAAAAAAGGTATTTGACGACGAAACAATTGCCGTAGACAACTTTAACCTTGAAGTTAAAAAGGGCGAGTTCGTTACCTTTTTAGGACCTTCCGGTTGCGGAAAGACCACCACGCTTAGAATGATTGCCGGCTTTGAACTGCCTACTTCAGGGCAAATTCTTTTAAACGGCGAGGATATAAGTACCCTTCCCCCCAACAAAAGACCGGTAAATACCGTATTTCAAAAGTATGCCCTATTCCCCCATTTAAACGTTTACGAAAACATAGCTTTCGGGCTTCGCCTTAAAAAGAAGGAAAACACCTATGCCGATAAGGAAGGTAATTCCTACAAAAAGAAAGAAAAGCTGACAAAAGCGGAAATTGATAAAAAGGTTAAAAAGGCGCTTGAAATAGTTGATTTGGAAGGCTTTGAAAAGAGAAGCGTTTCCACTCTTTCCGGCGGACAGCAACAGCGTATAGCCATTGCCCGCGCAATAGTAAACGAGCCTGAAATTCTTCTTTTAGACGAACCCTTGGGCGCGCTTGACTTAAAAATGCGTAAAGAAATGCAGATAGAGCTTAAAAATATGCATAAAAAGCTCGGCATAACCTTTATTTACGTTACACACGACCAGGAAGAAGCGCTTACTATGTCCGATAAAATCGTCGTAATAAACGACGGCGACATTCAGCAGATAGGCACGCCTACCGAAATTTACAACGAACCCGTCAACACATTCGTTGCAGACTTTATAGGTGAAAGCAACATCTTCAACGGCACAGTCGTAGGCAACCTTAAAGTTAAATTCTGCGGTGCTACGTTCGATTGCCTTGACGATTACGAAATTAACCAGCTTGTCGACGTAGTAGTCCGCCCCGAGGATATCAAAATTTGCGAACCCGGTAAAGGACAGCTTAAAGGCACGGTCATCTCCTCCGTCTTTAAGGGCGTACATTACGAAATTACAGTAGCAATTGGTAAATTTGAAATTATAATTCAAAGCACCTCCACCGCGCCCGTCGGTAGTGTTATAGGTCTTAGAATAGAACCCGACGGCATTCACCTTATGGAAAAGGTTTACACCGTAAACAAGTACGACGGCGTTATTACCAAAAATAATAACGTTGAGTTCGGCGACGGTGAGTTTGAGTGCGACGTTACCCAGCTTTATCCCGCCTCCACGCTTGACGGGGAAGGTTACCTTATAACCGCGCAGGGTGAAAAGGTTGACTTAACGGGCGTTGCCGTAAACGTTGAGGTTGACACCCACGACATTTCAATGAGCGACGATATGAACGCCGGCGGTGCGCAGGGTAACATCATTTCTATGATTTATAAGGGCGACCACTACCGTTACATCGTAAGGACGGAAGAGAACGAGGAAGATTATGTTCTTTCCTGCCCCGATTTATGGAACACTGGCGACCTTGTAAGCATCATTATTCCTAAGGACAAAATTAAACTTACTTTAAAACCCGCGGGAGAGAACAAATAAATGAAGAGCCTGCGTTTTAACAGAAAACAGCTGTGTATTCCGTACGCCGTCTTTCTGGTACTGTTTGTAATAGCCCCGCTCGTAGTTATCGTCTACTACGCCTTTACTAACGGCGAAGGCAAGTTCAGCTTTGATAACTTCGTCGGCTTTTTCACAAGCACGAATACCCTCGGCACGCTTGTATACAGTTTTTCACTTGCGATAGTAACTACGGTGGTTTGCCTTATCATAGCTTACCCCACTGCGTACATTCTTGCAAGAAGTAAATTTAAAAAGAAGTACGTTCTTTTAATGCTGTTTATTCTGCCTATGTGGATAAACTTTACGCTCAGAATTACTGCGCTTAAAGAAGTTTTATCGGTCTTGGAAGGCAATATTTCTAACTATCCTTTCCTCAATTCTGTGATAGGTATGACGTACGACTTTTTGCCGTTTATGATACTGCCTTTGTACACTTCTTTGCAGAAGCTTGACAACAGCCTGTTAGAAGCGGCGTCAGACCTCGGTGCAAACAAAGCCACAGTATTTTTGAGGGTTACACTTCCCCTTTCCGTTCCCGGAATAATTTCGGGGATTACTATGGTGCTTTTGCCCTCTATGACAAACTACGTCGTTTTGGATATGTTCAATAACAAAACTTATATAATGGGCAGTTTGATAGGCAGACATTTCGACGCGTACGACTGGAATAAAGGTTCTCTTATCTCTCTGGTACTGCTTTTAATTATATTTATAGTAACGCTTGTAACTAACCGCTTCAGCGATAAAGATTCCAACAACAGGGGGGCTATTATATGAAAAAGGCTCTTCGCACAATTTGGCTTGCGCTCGTGCTTGCGTTTATATACATCCCCATTCTGGTACTTGCCGTCTACAGCTTTACTGACGCTTCTATGGTAGGCACCGGCATAAGCGCATTTTCTTTTGAGAACTATATAAATCTGTTTAAAAAAGACGAACTGAGAAGTATGATTTTGGGTACGGTGCTACTTGCGCTCATATGCGCTTGTATTTCAACCGTGCTTGCAACCCTCGGCGCGATAGGTACTTTCTATTCGAAGAAATTGCCTAAAACACTCATTAATACGGCTAACCAGATACCCATTGTCAATGCCGACATAGTTACCGGATTTTCAATCTGTATTCTCTTAATCGTAATTATGCGCGTAAGTAAAGATACCTTTATCCCCCTCGGCATAGGTCATATAGTTATAACCGCGCCGTTCGTGTATCTCTCAATACTTCCCAAATTAAAGCAAATGGACAACGGCTTGTACGAGGCCGCGCTCGACTTGGGCGCAACGCCTGCGCAGGCGCTATTTAAGGTAGTTATTCCTCAGCTTATCCCCGGAATTTTATCGGGCTTTATGCTTGCGGTAACCCTCTCTCTTGACGATTACTTCGTAACTACCTACACTAAGCCGTCCACCTTCGATACGATAAGCACTTACGTAGTAAATGCGACTAAGGGCAGTCAGACCGAAACCAAAACCGCGCTTTGGGCGCTTTCCACCCTTATTTTCTTGATAGTTGTAACAATTGTAATTGTAATGAACGTCCTTTCGGGCAAGAAGAAAGGAGTTAAAAATGAAAAAGATTAAAAGAGTTTTAGCTTTAACTGCCTCCGCCTGCCTGTTCGGCGCGTCAGCCTTAGCTTTTACAGGTTGCACGCAAAGTGATGAAACTGTGGTTTTACGCGTATGCAGTTGGGAAGAATACATTGACCTTGGCGGTTGGGACGAAGCTATCGATTTGGAAAGCGGTGATATAATAGGCGTTAATTCTATGGTTGACGACTTTACAGAGTGGTTTAACGATAATCACAATTATTCCGTTAAAGTCGAGTACTCCACATTCGGCACAAACGAGGACTTGTACAACAGATTGAGCCTTGGCGACGTTTACGACCTTGTTTGCCCATCCGACTATATGATAATGAAACTGATAGCCGAGGGTAATTACGTAGAGTATTCCGACGGATTTTGGAACGAAGACGAAGAAACTAACTACTACGCCAATAACGTCTCCCGCTATATAGACGGTGCAGAAGACAGTATTTACAATTTCTACGACTGGCACCAAAAAGCGGCTTGCTATATGTGGGGTACGCTGGGACTTGTTTACAATCCCGAAAAGCTTGTAGACGACGGCGACGTATCGCACTGGAATATGCTTTTAAACGAAAACTATTCAAAGCAGGTTACGATTAAGGATAACGTGCGCGACGCATACTTTGCCACTCTCGGCATAATCAACAACGATAAGCTGATGAGTGAAAGCCTTTCGGCAAGCGAATTAAGCAAGCTTATGAACAACACCGACGACGAAACGATTGCCGTTGCCGAAGATACTTTGAAACAAATTAAGGATAACGTTTACTCCTTTGAAACGGACAGCGGTAAAGCCGATATGGTTACGGGCAAGGTAATCGCCAACGAACAGTGGTCCGGCGACGCCGTATTCATTATGGACCAAGCCGACGAAGAGGACACCGAGCTTTGGTACTCCGTACCCGAAGAATGTACCAACATTTGGTTTGACGGTTGGGTAAAGCTCAAAAACGGCGTGGACTGGACGGCAGAAAAGATGGAAGTTGCAGAAGCCTTTGTAAACTTCTTATCCCGCCCCGATAACGCAGTGCGTAATATGTACTATATCGGCTACACCTCCGCCATTGCGGGAGAAACCGTGTTCGATTATCTTGAATGGAACTACGGCATCGAAGGCGATGAAGATATCGAGCCGATAAACTATGACGTAAAATATTTCTTCGGCGACTTGGACGGCAGAGAAGCAATAATTCAAGCCGATGCAAGCACGTTTGAAGTAAACGACGACGGAGAGATAAACCGTGGCAGGCAGTTGTTTGCGCAGTACCCTCCCGAAAACGTCAAAGACCGAGCTGTAGTTATGCTTGACTTCGGCGAAAAACTTGCAGACATAAATCAAATGTGGATTAACGTGCGCTGTCTTGACCTTTTGGATATATCCCCCGTTACCGTAGGCATAGTCGCGGGTGTGATAGGGCTTATCGTTCTCGCAAGCTGTCTGTACGGATTCAGATACAAACTGTTTATAAAGTACAAACCTAAAAAAGGCTTTGAAAAAGTAAATGAGCAATAAAAAAAGCAGTCCCTTAAGGGACTGCTTTTTTTATTGCTCATTTACTTTTTCAAAGCCTTTTTTAG
>JAAUYS010000072.1 GCA_014804995.1 Clostridia bacterium | reverse complement strand
TAGGAAAATGAAACACTACGACATCGGGTTTAAATTCTTTAAACTGCTGTTTTAAGCACTTGTTGAACGAAGAAGAAATCGCCTGCGAAGATACCTTTGCAAGCGTACCGCACCTTACGACCTTTATGCCGTCGACCTCGTCGGTAATATCTTTCTTGTTCTTGTCTCCGTTAAAGCATATAACCCTTTGTTCTGCCTCACCTGCAAGACAGTTTAAAATATCGCGCGCGGTCTGTTCTATACCGCCGATATGCGGATATAAATAGTTTGAAACGTGTAAAATCTTCATATTTTAACCGAAAAATTTTTCTTCAAGCATAAGGCACAGGCAGTGGTAAACGGGAAGATGAAGCTCCTGAATCATATAAGTTTCCGTCTCGGGAACTTTAATTGCGACGTCCGCGGACGAGGCGAGTTCCCCACCCTTTGCGCCGGTAAGCCCGATAACTTTTATGCCGAGCGCCTTCGCAACCGTTACGGCGTTCATAACGTTCTTGGAATTGCCCGAGGTGGAAATCCCCAAAAGAACGTCGCCTGCCTTACCGTAGCCGTACACCTGCTGTGCATAAGTCAAAAGTCCGCCGTTCGCCACGTCGTTGATATATGCGGTGTTTAAAGCCTGATGCTCCGTAAGGGCGATTGCGGGAAGTCCGCCTTGAAGTCTTTCTGCAAGCTCTGCACCCCTTACCGCGTCCGCTTTAATAAGCTTTTCTGCAAATTCTTTGGAACACTTTCTGGGATGCTTGAAGCCCTTCATAAGCTCGCCAACGATGTGCTGGCTGTCGGCACAGCTTCCGCCGTTGCCCGCAATGAGAAGTTTATTGCCGTTTTTATAACATTCTTCTAAAATTTCGTAGGCTTTAAGAACGTCCTCCTTACACTCTTCGAGTGTAGGGTAGCGGTTTACAAGCAAATTTAAATACTTTTCTACTCTCTCTTCCATTTTTTACCTCAAAATAGCGTCTATACAGTCTTTTAAGTTTTTGCCGTTTATATCGGCGGAATCGCCTTGTCCTATAAGGGCGGTTTTACAACCTGCGTTTTTACCGCACTCAACGTCGGTTTCCCTGTCGCCGACCATCCAGCTTTGGGATAAATCGATATTGAAGTCCTTTTCCGCCTTAAAAATCATACCGGGCTTAGGTTTACGGCAAGCGCAGTCGATTTTGTATTCGGGGCGCTCGCCCTCGTATCCCTTGTGCGGGTGATGGGGGCAGTAATAAATCGCGTCAAGATACGCTCCGTCTGCGCCCAGTAAAGTTTCCATTTTGTTATGAACTTCCTGAAGTTCTTCAAGGCTTATTTCGCCCCGCGCGATTACGGGCTGGTTGGATACTACTATTGCAAGGTATCCGCTTTCGTTAATCTTTTTAACAGCTTCGGTTACGCCGTCTAAAAGCTTAAAATTGTCTATCGAAGTAAGGAAACCGACGTACTCGTTAAGTGTGCCGTCCCTGTCCAAAAAGATTGCTTTTTGTTTGTTTGCAAGGTTTTTACCGCGTACCTTTCCGCTTTGAATGTCTTCTATGACGGAATAATACCTGTCGGGAGTACCCATATCCTTGACGTACTCCGGCGAGTCGTAGACGTACAGCCCGCCCTCGCTAATCAAGGGTTTTAAAATGTCTCTGTCCAAGTCGCGCTTTTCAAGAGTCGGAAATTTTGTAAAAATTTTGGGCGAGAGCATATGAAGCCCTGCGTTCACCCTGTTGCGGTACCACAGGCGCTTGTCCTCTTTGTGAAGCCAGTCCTTAACCTGCCCGTTACCGTCGGCAATTATAATACCGCTGTCGTAAGGGTGTGAGTTGGGGTGTGTAAAAAGAGTAACGGTTGCGCCGTTATTCTTATGTGCGGACAAGAACCTGTTTACGTCGATGTCGAAAATCAAATCCCCGCACAAGAGAAGAAAGTCTTCTTTTATTTCGTCTTTTAAAAAATAGAGCGCGCCTGCCGTACCTAAGGGGTCTTTTTCTTCAATGTAAGTTATATTCGCCCCAAACTTCTTTCCGTCGCCGAAATAGTCCTTGACGATATGCCCCAGGTAGCCGATTACGAGAATTATATCCTTAACGCCCTGTCTTGTAAGGCACTCTATCTGATACTCCAAAATAGGTTTATCGAGGACGGGTATCATCGGCTTGGGTACTTCGGAATTTACCGAAGCAATGCGCGTACCTCTTCCCCCTGCCATTATTACAGCTTTCATTCTTATCCCCGCTTACTTTTCTCTGCTTGCCGTTACGTTAAAGCGCTCTGGCGTGTAGTAAATAACGCGCGTACCGCTGTTTTCAAACTCGAAAGGAACGTACAAAAGGTTTTTCATAGCCTTTAAAACTTTCTCTCGCTTTTCGGGCTGGACGTAGAATACGAGGAAACCACCACCGCCCGCGCCCAAAAGCTTACCGCCGAGAGCGCCCGCCTTTATTGCGTTATCGTAAAGCTCGTCTATAGAACCCGAAGTAATTTTACTGCCCGTCTGGCGCTTTAACTGCCAGGTGTGGTCTAAAAGCCTGCCAAAGTCGTCCAAATCACTGTTGCTGTCGGTAAGAATTTTTTGGGCGTCGTCCACGAGGGAAAGCATCTCTTTAAGCTGTGCCGTCTTGTCCTTTATGGACGATGTCGTCGCCTCCTGAATGTCGCTTGAATAGCGGGTAAAGCCTGTAAAGAACAATAAAAGGTTGTCGTTTAACGCCTTCTTCCTTTCGGGGGAGATTATTATTTTTTGAATTTCGTAACCGTTGGAGTTGAAGTTTATGCGGTTAAATCCGCCGAAAGACGCGGCAATTTGGTCCTGCCAGCCACCGCTCTCTTTACAAAGCTCACGCTCTATGTAAATCGCTTCGTCTGCAAGCTTGCGTTTGTCCGCATATTTACCCTTTAACGCGTAAAATGCGTTGAGCATACCAACCGCAAAGGAACTGCTTGTACCTAGGCCCGTTCTTGCGGGGAGGTCTGCCTCGTAAGATATTCTCAACTCGTGCATATCGAGATAGCGCATAGTGTTTCTTACGAGAGGATGCTCCATCTTATCCAAATCGCCGTAAATTCTTTCGATTTGTGAATATACAAGCTCGGTAGTGTAGTCGAAAAACGGAGGCAAATGCCTTACGTTTACATAGCAGTATTTATCAAAAGTGGTGGAAATTACGGAACCGCCGTGTTCGTTAAAGAACGCGGGCATATCCGTACCGCCACCGAAAAAACTCATTCTGAAAGGGGTTTTAGTTATAATCATAAATTCTCCTAAGATTGTTTACAATCACTTTGCGCCGTCTTTTTTGAGGACACCGATAAAAGTTTTGAATATTATTTTTATATCCAGCCATACGGAGCGGTGTTCGATATAATAAAGCTCCATCTTCTGGCGTTCACCGCTTTTGTAGGTTGCGTTGTTCCTTGCATAAGCCTGCCAGTAACCGGTAAGCCCGGGCTTTGCAGTTAATAAAAGTGCTTTCTGCTCGGGAGTATAGTACTTGTCCAACTCTTCGTTGAGCATAGGGCGGGGTCCCACCACCGACATATTGCCGAGAATGCAGATATTGAAGATGATTTGGGGGAGTTCGTCAATAGAAGTTTTTCTTATTTTGGCGCCGAAGCACTTGCCGTTTGCGCCGTCCCCTGCCTTTTTATAGCCGATAAGACGGGGGTCGTCGTCAAGCTTATATTCTTTTTTGTATTCTTCAAGCTGTTCGGGCGTGAGCATCTTTTCGAGGTTGTCCGCGCCCTTTTTCATACTGCGGAACTTCCAGATTTTAAGCTTTTTGCCCTTTTTGCCTACCCTTTTTTGCTTGTAGAAGGGGTTACCGAAATCCTTGCAAATTACGATTAAAGCGACTATTAAAACGGGCAGAAGCAAAAGTAAACTTACGACGAACGAAGAAAGAAAATCAAACACCCTTTTTATAACGAGGTAGCACCCGTAGAAAAAGCCCTTTCTCTTTTTAGGAACGTAGTCGCTTAAAACTATTTCTTCCGTGTTGTTTTCGGCAGGTTTTTCCGTGTCTGCGGGGGCGGGTTCTTGCACAACCGCCTGTTCAGTTTGAATTTCTTCTTGTATCTCGTCCTGCATAGGAATTTTATCTTCCATATTCCGTTCTCCGCTTTTGTTGCCAAGCCTGTTCGCCGACATAATTCGACAACCGACTGTTAATATTGATTATAACATTGAGAGGCACAAAACGCAACTATAATTTATACTTAGTTTGTAATTTTTATAATATACTATTATAATAATCGCAATTTTTATACTTTTTCAAGGGACTTAAACGCAGTTGCCCGCAAAATAAAAAAACGGCTGTTCCTTTAGCCCGCTCTTTTTATTTGTGTTAAAGTGCCGGAACGCCGTTTTATGGTGTTATTATAGCAACGGCGGGTGCCATTGCCGCCCCCATATTATTCACGTCCGTTACGCCGAAGTCGCACACTTTGCCCATAGTGCCGTTTACGACTTTTATGCCCTTGCTCCCAGACTCCACAACGCAACCGCCTGCCGCCGTAACGGTCCATTGCGCCTGCGGAGGACGCGTACAACCGAGTTCAAGCGGGTAGCGGTACTGCCTTTCCGCAGAGGCAAAATGACTGCCCGTTGCGGAAACCGCACGCTTTACGTAACCGCCGTCCACCATCATCGCCGAAAGTAAAATACTTTCGCTCATAGTCGAGCAGGCAGAGTATAGCCCCAAAAAGGGGAAGTTGAAATCCCTTGCAGAGAAGCTTGCGGAAATTATCTGGTTTAAAAGGTCGCCGGAAAAGAGGACGTCTATATCCTTTTCGGAATACCCGCCCTTTTCAATGGCGAGAGCGATTGCGGTCGAAAGCATTTTGCACTCTGCCTTTTCGAAAGTGCTTTCGCCGAACATATCGTCATCCAAAGTTATATCAGCAAAAGAGCCTAAAACACCCTCCTTTTCCTTAGAACCGCAGACGCTTGCAAAAGAAGTTATTCTTGGCGAAGTTTTAAAAAAAACAGTGTTTCCCTTCTTCATTTTTCCACCTGAAAAGAAAATTTAAAATTTTACAAAAATGCCGTTATTTAAGGCATATATGGGGGTCAATTTAAATAAACAGGTACACTAAACCGACCAAAACGCCGGAGAAAACGCCAAAAACAATGATGGCGCCGGCGACCGTAAACATCTTGGCCGCCATACCGTAAATCCAGCCCTCGGTTTTGAACTCTATGGCGGGAGAAGTAACGCTGTTTGCAAAGCCGGTAATCGGTACGATAGAGCCTGCGCCTGCGTATCTTCCTATTCTGTCGTATACTCCCAAGCCCGTTAACAGACAGCCGAGGAAGATAAGAACTAACGACGTTACGCCCGCAAGCTCGCCCCCCGAAAGCCCGACGAACTCAAACATATAGCGGATAAACTGCCCTATACAGCAGATAAGTCCGCCGACACCGAATGCCGAAGCACAGTTTTTAAAGTGCTGTGTGGGCGGGTCCTGCGTCTTTACGTAGTTGAGATAGTTATAGTTGTAGTTATCACGGGATTTGCCTGTCATTCTTTAATCCACCTTGTTTTGAAGTTTTTATAAGGCTTTCACGCTCGTCTCTGCGTGATAAATCGAATTCTTTTTTCATTGATTGTACATCCTCTCGTTTATTTTCAGGGTAAATTTTTCGGGCATTACCCGTGAAAACAGTCTGAACATTGTATTCTTTGCACCGCAAATGCGTATCACGGGAGGCTTGTCCGTTATTAATAAGTTATAAATAATTTCGGCTACCGCGGATGGTTGCATCCCCCCT
>JAAUYS010000071.1 GCA_014804995.1 Clostridia bacterium | reverse complement strand
TGCCGTGAGGGCATTTTAACCCCATATTACCGTCCATCATCTTAAACAGCGCGTCCACTTCCCCGTCCGTGAGCCTCATTCCGCCCTTAATTGCGTGTTTGCAGGCTGTCATAGCAATCTTATCCTTTAAAATGTCCTCAAGTTTAATTTCTTTTAAGCTGTCTACCCCCGCAAGAATTTCGTCGAAGAAGTCTTTAATATTTATATCCTGCAAGTCAACAGGAACTTCGTCTATTCTGAAAGAATCCATTCCGAAAGGCGCAACCCCAAAGCCCATTGACCTTAAAAGGGGTGCTTTACTCTCTAAAAAGCGCGTTTCAGCGGGATTTGTCTGAAAAATATAAGGAACCAACAGCGTTTGTCTTGCAATATTCCTTTCAGCTATCTTTTTACGCAACCCGTCGTAAATCAGCCTTTCGTGCGCCGCGTGCTGGTCAATTAAATAGACCTTGTCCTCAGCTTCGTAAATTAAATAGGTATCAAACAGACTGCCTTTATATTTGCAAGAAGAATACTCTATTTTTTGCTGTTCCTTCTTTTTCTCTTCAAAAATTTTGCTCTCTAACTCATAATTAGCAATATTTCCGTTAAAACTCGGCAACATTGTATCGTCCGTAACGGACATTTTGTTCTTTTCGCCCTTGGAAATCAACTCGCTTATGCCCATATCCAAAATGGGGTCAAAGTAATTCCTCTTCTTTTCCTCTGTTTTTAACGGTTCTTCAACTTTAACCGTAGCTGACGGCTTTTCTTCGTTCTTTTCCCCGTCGGAAACGGAATAAACGCGGTTTAAATTGTCCTTTCCGTCGATACGCGACTGAATTTCAGGTATTCTCGCTTCGTCTATGACAAAATCCTTAGCGGTAGCCGTTCCGTCAAGAACCGCAGAGATTACAGAATAAATTACACCGAATATAAATCTGTTGTCAATAAAACGCACGTCCGCCTTGTTGGGGTGAACGTTTACGTCAACTATATCGCAAGGCACGTCCACGTTCAACACGTAAAAAGGAAATTGCCTTTTCATCATATAACTTGCGTATGCCTGATTTATGGACGTTGCTATGGTATTGTTTACAATATACCTGCCGTTTAAAAAGATGCTTTGGTAGGTTTTATTAGGCTTAAAGAAGTTTTGGTTGCCTATAAAGCCGTGAATTTTAATTGCGTCCTTTTCTGCATTTATTTTAATGCATTGCGACAAAACCTTAGCGCCGTAAACCTGCGCAACCGCCTCGTCAAGCCCACCGCCGAAAGACTGCAATAAAAGCTTGCCGTCTACGAAATACTTAAACGAAACGGACGGGTTGCCCAAAATATAACGGGTAACGAAGCTCGTAATATCGGTTTCTTCCTTAGAGTCCGCCTTTAAAAACTTTGCCCTTACAGGGGTATTATAGAATAAATCACGCACGGTTATTACAGTGCCTTTTTCAAGCGCAGTAGGCGTTACTTCACCTATCTTACCGCCTTCGCAAGAAATTTTGTAAGCGCTGTTCCCCGCAGTTACGGAGGTTATTTCAACTTTTGCAACAGAGGAAATACTTGCAAGAGCTTCACCTCTGAAACCCAACGTTAATATATTGTTTAAATCTTCAACGTTTAAAATTTTACTCGTCGCGTGCGGTAAAAACGCGTATTTTAAGTCGTCGCGCTCTATTCCGGAGCCGTTGTCTATAACTTTAATTAATTGCTTCCCGCCGTGTTCGATATAGATTTCAATTTCGGTCGCTTTAGCATCCAAACTGTTCTCAATCAGCTCTTTAACGGCAGAATAAGGTCTGTCAACGACCTCTCCTGCGGAAATTCTGTTGTAAACGCTCTGCGGTAATACGTTTATTCTTCTCATTTTTTCACCTTTTCAACCAAATCGCCCACAAGCATAAACGCCTGCATAGGTGAAAGATTGTTCATATCGACTTCCTTTAAAATCTTCTCTACTTCGGAAACTTCCTCCACGTAGTCGCTCACCTCTTCAACGTGCGTTCTGTCGCCCTTTTCAACCAGCTTTAAAATCTGCTTTGCCCTGTCTGTAACCGCGGAAGGCACGCCGGCAAGTGAAGCTACTTCTATACCGAAGCTACGGTTTGCCCCGCCACGCATAATCTTTCTTAAAAATACTACCGTCCCGTTTATTTCTCTTACAGAAATTTTATAGTTTTTTATCCCCTCTAACTTGCTTTCAAGTTCGGTAAGCTCGTGGTAGTGCGTTGCAAACATTGTTCTTGCGCCTATGTTTTGGGTTAAATATTCAATTACCGCCCAGGCAATGCTGAGACCGTCGTAGGTTGAAGTTCCCCTGCCCACTTCGTCAAGAATTAAAAGGCTGTTTTTAGTTGCGTTTTGTATAATTGAGGCAACCTCAATCATTTCAACCATAAAAGTACTTTGGTCGGAAATTAAGTTGTCGCTTGCCCCTACGCGTGTAAAAACCCTGTCGGTTAAAGGAATTTGTGCCGAAGAAGCCGGTACAAAACACCCTAAATGTGCCATTATCGTAATTATTGCAGTTTGGCGCATATAAGTGCTTTTACCAGCCATATTAGGACCGGTTATAATCATAGTCCTGTTATCCCCTCCGTCCAAAAGCACGTCGTTGGGGATAAATTTTTCCTTTGAAATAACTTCTACAACGGGGTGTCTTCCGTCCTTAATTATAAGCGGTTTACCTCTTTCTACAATTTGCGGACGGACGTACTTGTTTGCTTTTGCAACCTCCGCAAAAGTAACAAGCAAGTCCAAAAGCGCAATTGCCGAAGACGCGTTCTTTAACCTATCTATGTACTCCGAAAGGTGAGCTTTAATATTTTCGTAAAGCTCCGTTTCAAGCTTTAGAGCAAGCTCTTTACTCGTAAGAATTTTTTCTTCAAGCTCTTTCAGTTCGTCGGTTACAAATCTTTCTGCATTTGCAAGGGTCTGCCTTCTCTGATAATTTAAAGGCACCTTATCTATCATTGACTTGGTTACTTCAATGTAGTAACCGAACACGCGGTTATAGTTTACTTTAAGATTTCTTATGCCGGTTAAATCGCGCTCTCTCGCCTCTAACTGAAAGAGAAGCTCCGAACCGTTATTTGAAATTTTTCTCAGCTCGTCAAGCTTGGCGTTATATCCCGTTTTAATGAACGCACCGTCGCGAGTGTTAACCGGCGCGTTTTCCTCGATTGCGCTGTCAAGAAGCTTGACAATATCCGAAAAATCGTAAAGATTATCTGAAATATCCTTTATAACTTTCGATTTAAAGCCCGTAAGCGTAAATTTTACGCTCGGAATTACGGACAACGACGAAGAAAGCGTATTGCAGTCTTTAGGTGAAACGGTGTCGTTTGCAATCTTACCAGCGATACGCTCAATATCTTTAATCTGTTTAAGCATATCGACAAGCCCAAGCCTTGCAACCGTTGCGTCAAAAAGTTCCTGCACGCCGTCAAGCCGGTAATCGATAGCATCTTTATCGTACAAGGGGCAGATGACGTTGTTATTTAAACAGCGCGCGCCCATAGCAGTACTAGTTTTATCCAAAACAGACAAAAGCGTGCCGTATTTTCCCCCGTCGCTTAAAGATTTAACGATTTCAAGGTTTCTTAAAGCAGTCGGGTCAATCTGCATAAACTGCTCTTTATAGACGTATTTTACGGAATTTATATTTCTTAAAGCGTGTTTTTGCGTTTCCTTTAAGTATTCTATAAGCGCACCGGTGGCAGAAATTGCCTCTTTTTTACCGGCAATGGAAAACGCAGATAGCGTCTTGGCATTAAGTTGCTCTAAAAGCGTCCTCTCCGCGGAAGCGTATCCGAAGGCATATGCGGGATAGCTTGAAAAATGAGGAATTACACCGCGGGTTATTTCGGGCAAGTCCTTTACGGCAAACAACATTTCGTCGTTAGAGATTATCTCTTTAACGTCCAAAACAACCATTTGTTCTATACATTTCTTTACGCAGTCCGTGCCGAAATACTCCGTTGCTGTAAGTTCACCCGTAGTTATATCCGCCCAGGATAACGCAACGCCCGCTTGAGTTTTATAGGCACAGCAGATAAAGTTATTTGTCTTTTCGTTTAAACTGTCGCCGTCAAGCGTTCCGGCTGTAATTACGCGCACTACGTCGCGCGCAACCATTCCTTTCGCTTCCGAAGCGTCTTCAAGCTGCTCGCAAATTGCTACTTTTTCACCGCTGTTTACAAGCTTGATTATATAGCTGTCAACTGCGTGATAAGGCACTCCGCACATAGGCGCGCGCTCTTCAAGCCCGCAGTCCCTGCCCGTAAGAGTCAATTCGAGTATGCCAGAAGCCTTAACGGCGTCGTCAAAAAACATCTCGTAAAAGTCGCCCAACCGATAAAAAATAATACAGTCGGGATATTTTTCCTTGACGGAAAAATAATGTTGCATCATCTTTGAAAGTGCCATAAATTCATCCTTAGTTTAAACTATATCGCCGGTAAGCGAAATTCCGTTGGCATCCGTAACTTTAACTAGTAAAAATTCACCCAAAACGTCCTGTTCGCTCTTAAAGTAAGCCATTCTGCCGTATTCGTCCCTGCCGAGGTAAAGCCCCCTCTTCTTGTCGTAATCTTCGCAAAGGACTTCAACCGTCTTGCCGACGTACTCTTTAGACTGCTGTCTGGTCAACGAATTTACAAGCTCAATAAGCGACATTATGCGCTTTTTTGAAACCTCTTCGGGGATTTGCCCCTCCATTTTGGCCGCAACAGTGCCGTTACGCTTTGAGTAAACGTATGTAAACGCAGAAGAAAACCCGACCTTTTCTACTAATTTTTTAGTATCTTCAAAATCCTGGTCGCTCTCGTTTGGGAAGCCTACTATTAAATCGGTCGTAAGCGTGCAGTCGGGAACGTATTTTTTTAAAATATCTACCTTTTTAAGGTAGTCCTCAACTGTATATTTGCGGTTCATAGCCTTTAAAACAGAATTTGAACCGCTTTGCACGGGCAAATGCACCGAGTGGCAAATTTTAGGATTTTCCGCAATAACTTTAGCAAGCTCTTCGGAGAAATCTTTGGGGTGGCTCGTCATAAAACGAAGTCTGAATTTGCCCTCTATTGAGGCAATTCTTTTCAAAAGTTCTGGAAAAGAAATATCGTCCGTTCCGTTTGCGTATGAGTTTACGTTTTGACCTAAAAGAGTAATTTCTTTATAGCCGAGAGAAATCAGCTCTTCAGCCTCTTTAATAATATTTTCCGAACGGCGACTGCGCTCTCTTCCGCGGACGTAAGGAACTATGCAATAACTGCAAAAGTTGTTACAGCCGTAAGTGATGTTTATCCAGGCATTGGGATAGCTGGTCCTCAACGGTTTGTTGTCCTCGCAAATTTCCCCCTCGCTCTCCAAAACCTCTATTACGGCTTTCTTTTGAGTGCGTTTTTTGAGAATATAATCTTTCAGCTTGCCCAAATTGTGCGTGCCGAAAATAATATCGACATAAGGAAACATATCGTGAAGCGTTTCCGCCTTACCTATCTGTTGCGTCAAACAACCGCCGACGGCAATTATCATATCACGCTTATTCTTTTTTAGCTTTTTGAGCATTCCTATATTGCCGAAAGCGTGATTTTCAGCATTTTCTCTTATACAACAAGTGTTGAATACCGCTATATCTGCATCCTCGATATTTTCACAACTCTCATACCCGAGTTCAGCAAGTATTCCAGCTATTTTTTCCGATTCGTGTACGTTCATCTGACAGCCGTACGTCGTTATGTGATAAAACTTGGTCATATATAAACTAATTATATAATTTTCGGCAAAATTTTTCAATAAAATTTGCAACAATAATTTAAATTTATAAATACTAATTGCGATGAAGAAGTTTTTAAAAATATCGTTAATCGTAGTATTAAGTTTAATAATTATTGCAATTTCTCTGCTTAGCGCCTATCTAATCATAACCAAAGACGCAAAGCTTAACGTAAATAAATTGATTAACCCCCATCAAAGCATAACGATTTGCGACGATGACGGCAATGAAGTAACCAGCGCGTCGGCTTCAAGCAAGCATAAAAGCGTAGAAATTGAAAAACTTTCTGCGGATACGATAAACGCGTTTATTGCTTCCGAAGACAGAACTTTTTACTCCCATAACGGCTTAAACTACAAAAGAATGTTTAAAGCACTGTATAAAAACGTCGTTTCGCGCTCATTTAAAGAAGGCGCTTCAACGATAAGCCAACAGCTTATTAAAAACACGCACCTTTCTAACGACAAAACGATTAAAAGAAAATTAAACGAAATTCGTCTTACAAAACAGCTTGAAAAGGCTTATTCTAAGGATGAAATTCTTGAAATGTATCTGAACACGATATATTTCGGGCATAACTGTTACGGTCTGCAAAGCGCTTCCGAATTCTATTTTGATAAAAAGGCCGAAGATTTAACTCTTACCGAAAGTGCAACCTTAGTCGGCCTTTTGACATCGCCAAACAACTATTCCCCCTTTAAAAACCCAGAAAAAAGCTTAAAAAAGCGAAATACTGTATTAAAATCAATGCTTGATTGCAATTTTATAAGCAATCAGAAGTACGAAGAAGCAATTAACACCCCTTTAAACGCCGTAAAAAATTATGACGGTGAAAAGAATTCATCCTATATAAATGCGGTATTCAACGAACTTGAAACACTTGATTTAAACATTTACGGACTAACCGACGGCTGCGTTATAAAGACTTATTTTAAGCCCGAACTTCAAAGTAAAATTGAAAATTTTGACTATAATTGCGATAATTCCGTCATTATTACGACCGTTGACGGCGGAGTAAACGCTTTTAAAACTACTATCGGCGATGCAAAGCGCCAACCGGGGTCAACCATTAAACCCGCGTTAGTTTACGCTCCGGCAATAGAAGAACGATTAATAAGCCCATTTACTAAAATTTTAGACGAAAAGGTCGATTTTGGAGGCTATTCACCTGAAAATTACGACAAAAAATACCACGGATACGTTACCGTGGCGGAAAGTTTAAAGCAAAGCTACAACGTACCCGCGGTAAAAACGCTTAATACGCTAACAATTGAAAAGGCGGAAAAATATCTTACAAGAATGGATATTGCGCTTGACGAGGAGGAAAAAAACCTGTCAATCGCCCTCGGCGGAATGAAATACGGCTTATCTTTGAAAGAAATTACGGACAGATACGCGATTTTTGCCAACGGAGGAGCTTACGCTCCCTCCCGCTTTATAAAAGAAATAATTTTAAAGGACGGAACAACCGTTTACAGGGCGCATAGCTTTAAAAACCCCGTATTTTCCGAGGGAACTTGCTCGCTTATGAACGATATGTTAATACAGACTTCTAAAAGCGGAACGGCAAAAGCATTAAGCGGGTATAAGTATGATATTGCGACAAAAACGGGTACTTGCGGAAACTCCGACGGCAATACCGACGCTTACGCAATTAGTTATACCGGCGAACACTGCATAGGCGTTTGGCTGGGCGATAAGGACAATAAAAGACTTAAAATTACCGGCGGTATCGACTGTTGTAGCTACGTTAAAGATATTTTGAATACTCTTTACTCTTCCCATTCGCCAGAAAATCTTAATACCGAAAGCGGTACGACACAAATTAAAATCGACGCAGACGACTATTATAACGACAATAAAGCTGTAATTGCGGACGAGCTTTCCCCGAAATTAAACATTTTGGAAGTTAAGGTTTTACAGGGAAACGAACCGAAAGAAGTCAGCACAAAATTCTCTTCCCCGTCAATCCCTACCCCGTCGATTTCTGTTCAAAATGGTGAAGTAAACATTGAATTATGTCAGACAAAGTACTATGCATATCTTATAAAAAGGCGCTTAAACGGGCATTTTGAAACAATTTATGACGGAAATTGGCAAAAATGCATAAAAGACAGCCCTAAGGAAGGAAGTTACGTTTATACCGTTACGCCATACTATTTTGACGGTAAAAATAAAATATACGGCAAGGAAATTTCCTTGCCGTCGGTAAACGTAAACGGTAACAACAACGCACCGCAAGTAAAAATACCTGATATTGCAAACGGTGATTGGTACAATTTATAAACTTAATATTTCCAAAGAATTAATAGCCTCTTCTATCAGATTTTCAACTTCCAGCTTGCCCTCTTCTTCCAGCACACTTTCAAGTGAAGGCTTTATAACGGGGTGCTTGGGTAAAAATACTGTGCAACAGTCCTCGTAGGGCTGAATAGAAATTTCGTATGCGCCCATATCTCGGCTACGCTCAATTATTTCGTCCTTATCAAAACCGCATAAAGGGCGCAAAACGGGCAATTTTTCAATAACGCTGTTTGATGAAGTTATTCCCTCCACCGTCTGGCTGGCTACCTGCCCCAAGCTTTCACCGGTTATAATGCATTGCGCGCCACATTTTAAGGCGACGCGTTCGGCTATTCTCATCATAAAACGGCGCAAAAGCGTTACCATATACTCGCCGTTGCACTTTTTATGAATTTCTTCCTGAATGTGGGTTACGGAAACTATGTGAAGCTTCGTTCCACAAGAATACTGGGATAAAACCTTAGTAAGCTCAATTACCTTATCGCGCGCCTGCATATTTGTATACGGATAGCTGTGGAAATGAATACAGTTAATCTGCATACCGCGTTTTGCAATCATATGACCGGCAACGGGGCTGTCAATTCCGCCGGAAATAAGCAACAAGCCTTTACCCGAAGTCCCTACGGGCATACCGCCTGCCCCTTTAAAGAATTCGTTAAATACAAGTGTAGTTCCGTTTTCCCTGACGTCAATATTGACTATAAACTGCGGATTGTGGACGTCAACGGAGATATTTTTAAATTTGCTTAACAGTCTTCCGCCTATTTCCGCGCTTATTTGCAAGGAATTTAAGGGGAAAGTTTTATCCGCCCTGTGCGTTTCAACTTTAAATCTGCCGTCTAAAGAGCATACCTCTGCGCTTGCTTTAAAAATTTCATCCATATCTGACTTGACTTTCAGCGCAATAGATAAAGAATGAATACCGAAAACCTTTTTAAGGCGGGAAATTATATTGTCCGTTTCAAAATCGTCAAAACCTTCAACAAGGTATCTTCCGCTCTGCCTCTTAATTTCGTGTTTAAGCCCTTTAAGGGCTTTTTCCATATTAGTAATTAAAACACGCTCGAAATAGCCCCTGTTTTTGCCCTTTAAATGAAGTTCAGAATATCTTACAATTACTACTTTTTCCATTTTTACGCCATTATCGCCTTTCTGTTTGCCGTAATTTCGTTTAAAATTTGTGCAGATTTTATCATTTCTTCCTCGGTATTTGACGGCGAAAGACTGAGCCTTAAAATACCGTCTGCAAGGCTTTCACTCACCCCGCACGCGAGAATTGTGCGGGAATATCTTTTTTTGTCGTTGGAAGCGCACGCAGAACCAGTTCCTATTATAAGCCCCTTATCGTCAGCTTCGTGAAGAATAGTTTCACCGCGCAAGCCCTCAACGCCTACGCAAAGAATATACGGCGAACAATTTTCTGCGGAAATTCTTGTAAATATGTCCTTATCCAGCCCGTTCCAAAGAAGCTCTTGAAGTTTTTGTACTTTTGAATAGTTATCTTTAATATCTTTGTACCTTTTTAATGATGCGTACTCAAAATTTTTGATACCGAAAACGTTCTCTGTTCCGCTTCTTAAACCCTTTTCCTGCCCACCGCCGTAAATTAGCGGTTTAATTATTAAGCTTTTGCGCTTAATGAGCGCACCGCAACCTTTAATACCGCCGATTTTATGCGCGCTCACAGAGTACATATCTATATCTTTTGTAAGCTTAAACGGTATTTTCCCGAATGCCTGCACACCGTCCGAATGAAAAAGCGTAAACTTATTCTTTGCCTTGACAGCTTTTGCAATGCTTACAACGTCGTTGACCGCACCGGTTTCGTTATTAACGTGAATTACTGACACAAGAGAAGTCTTATCGTCTATAAGCGACAATAAGTGTTGCACGTTTACGCTACCGTCCGGGTTCAACTTAGCAAACCTTACTTCTATTCCCCGCTGTTTCAATTCGACAACTGCAGAATGCACTGCGGAGTGTTCCCCCTCTGTGGTTATAACGTTTCCACGCCTACCACCGCCGAATATCGCGGTATTGTCGGCTTCCGTACCGCAGGAGGTAAAAATCAGTTCAAAATTCTCCTCATCGGCAATTAACGAGAGTATGTTTTTCCTGCTCTCCCTTAATTCTACCTGTAAGGAGTATCCGCCCTTATAAAGGGCGGACGGATTAAAATATTGGCTTTGTAAATACTTTTCGGCAAGCTTCAAGCACTCTTCGTCGGGCTTGGTCGTTGCCGCGTTATCAAGATAAATCATTATATTTCAATTGAACCTTCAAAGGACTGCTTAACCGTTCCGTCCAACTCAACGTCACCGCCGAAGTCGTATTTAACGAAAAGGTCTCCGCCCTTCAATTTTACGGTTATTATTTCCCCGTAAACACAGTAACCGTTTGCAACCGAGGCAACCGCGGACGCCGAAGCGGCCGTTCCGCAAGACCAGGTTTCTCCGTTGCCTTTCTCCCAAACGCGCATTTTAACAGTAACCTGATTTACTACTCTTACACATTCGATATAAGTATTTTGAGGGAACTGCCCGCTCTCTGCAACTGCTTGTCCGAGCGCGTCTATATCAATATCTTCGATTTTATCGTCAAAGATTACGCAGTGAGGGTTACCTACGTTTACGTAAGTTGCATCGTACTCTTTACCGTTGAAACTAATCTTTTTACCGACTTCAACCGAAGGTTGACCGAGATTGACGGAAACCGAACTTGCTTTGCCGTTAAAGGAGTTTACACTGAGATTTTTAACACCTTTTAAGCACTCTAACGAAAGGTTTTCTCCTGCCAGCTTGTTATCAAACAGATATTTTGCAACGCATCTTAAAGGATTAGCCCCTAAATCGCACTCGCTTCCGTCGCTGTTAAATATGCGCACTTTTGCATCTGCAATTTCTGATTTTTCAATGAGGACTACTCCGTCCGCGCCAATCGCATAGTGCCTGTCGGAGAAGTTTATCGCAAGACTTTCAGGGCAGGTAATCTTACCTTCAAAGTTGTTAAAGAATATATAGTCGTTACCGCCGGAGTGCATCTTGCTGAATTTAAGTTGCAGTTTTTGCTTTCTTAAATCGTTAATGTCAACAAGTTCGGTATTGAACTCGTTGTATCTTCCCGCTATAACGTCGGCAAGCGCGTTTGTCGTATCGAGCGAAGTCAAAACGGTTATGCCCTTTAAAATAGCGTGGTGATGCAGGCTTATATAGTTTGAAATGGATTCAACGTCAGTCTTGCCCGTGTATACAACGTAATCGACCTTACCCTCGTCCATTAATTTAAAGATTTCTTCGTTAGAAGAAAGTCTTGCAACGTCAGTACATTCAAGCCCTACGCTTCTTATTACGTTTGCCGTACCTTTGGTAGCGTACAAGTCAAGCCCTAAGTCTGCAAACTTCTTAACTATATTGACAATTTCAGGCTTGTCCTGGTCGTTTATAGTAAAGTAAATTCCCGCTTTTTTATGCTTTGAAGGGTGCTTCATATTGAAGCCTGCTGAAACAAGCCCCTTAAACAAGGCTTCTTCTATTGTCTTGCCGATTCCGAGAACTTCACCCGTAGACTTCATTTCCGGTCCGAGCTGAGAGTTTACGTCATTCAACTTTTCAAACGAGAACACGGGGACTTTAACCGCAACGTAGGGTGAATTGGGATATAACCCCGTGCCGTAGCCAAGCCTTTTAAGCTTAGCGCCGACAAGTATCTTCGTTGCCAAATCAACCATAGGAACGCCCGTTACCTTAGAAATATAGGGGATAGTTCTGGAAGCCCTGGGGTTAACCTCTATAACGTACAATTCATTCTGATAAATTAAGTACTGTATATTTATAAGTCCCTTGGTTTTTAAAGAAATTGCAAGTTTTGTAGATATATCTACAACCTTTTTAAGCATTGCGTCGCTGAGGTTATATGGCGGATATACTGCAATAGAGTCTCCGCTGTGAACGCCAGCCCTCTCTATATGTTGCATAATTCCGGGAATAAGCAC
>JAAUYS010000070.1 GCA_014804995.1 Clostridia bacterium | reverse complement strand
TGGATAAAACGGCAACGATTACAGAGGGCAAACCCCGCGTAACGCAAGTTCTCACGTTCGGTTGCAAAGAAGAATGGGCAATTAAACTTGCCTGCGGAATTGAAAAGAATTCCAATCATCCCCTCGCAAAATGCGTGGTAGAATACGCGGAAGAGGGCTTTACCGTAGAAAGTTTTGAGTACGTAGTAGGTAAAGGTGCTATTTCCGTATACGGCGGTAAAAAGTATTATTTAGGTAATACAAAGCTTCTTAACGGCGTTAAAATCAGTAAAGAGGTTTCAGAACGCGCCGTTGAACTTTCCACAAAGGGCAATACGGTAATTTACCTTGCTGACGAAAAAAGCGTTTTGTGCCTGATTGCTATTGCCGATACGGTGAAAGAGGGCAGTAAAGAGGCGATTTCACTTATTAAAGCCCGCAATATGCGTGTTGCGATGCTTACCGGCGACGAGCAAAAGACCGCCCAAGCCGTTGCAGACGGAGTCGGAATTGACGAATTCGTTGCGGAAGTTCTGCCTGAAGACAAGTTTTTGGCAGTAGAAAACGTTCAGAAAATCGGCGGTTGCGTTGCGATGGTAGGCGACGGCATAAACGATTCACCGGCGTTAAAGCAGGCGGACGTGGGTATTGCAATGGGTAGCGGAACGGACGTCGCAATAGATTCGGCGGACATAGTTCTCGTCAGCGAAGATTTGAGAACGCTAGATACCGTCTTCGATTTAAGTAAAGCAACGGTACGGAATATAAAAGAAAACCTTTTCTGGGCGTTCTTCTATAACGTCATAATGATACCCGTCGCTTGCGGTGCGTTCTCAACGCTCGGGTTCTCGTTCAATCCTATGATAGCTTCGGCTTGTATGAGTTTAAGCTCGCTTTTCGTAGTGGGCAACGCTTTAAGGCTTCTGTTATATAAAAATAAAAAATTAAAAAAGGAAGATAATTTTATGAAAAAAATCGTCAGTATTGAAGGAATGTGTTGCGAACATTGCGCAAAAAGGGTTGAAGATAAGCTTTCAACTGCAAAAAACGTAGTATCGGTAGACGTCAAATTAAAGAAGAAGATTGCCGTAATCCGTAGCAGGGAAGAAGTTTCCGACGAGGAAATTAAAGAGCTTGTAACCGACGCCGGATATAAAGTTTTATCAATCGAGACGAAATGATAAAAGTAGACGTTTTATGACAGTATACGTCATTATCACGTTTTGACACTTATGCATACGGGGCGGTATAATTTTTATAGGAGGTTACCGTATGCAGGAAATGATGTTATTGGACAGGCGCACGAAAGATTTGGTTAAGGAATACGTCCCCGAAGGCGACGTTTTAGACAGTATCGTATGCTTTTTTTCGATTTTTGCCGACCCTACGCGCGTAAGAATGCTTTCGGCGTTGGCGATTTCCGAAATGTGCGTAACAGACTTGTCGCGCGTGCTTGAAATAAATCAAACGACGGTTTCACACCAACTGAGGCTTTTAAAAAACCTCGGCATAGTTAAAAGTGAGCGGTCAGGTAAGATAATATTTTACAGTTTGGTAAACGACACGGTAAACGACGTTATGTTAAAGGGTGTAGAGTTTTTAGGCTGTTAATTCAGGCGGTAACATAGTTACCGCTTTTTTCATATAATTTTCACATTGAAAATATTTATCAAAAATTGTTGAAATCTCAAATTTTTCGTGGTAGAATATAATTAGCAAAATTTTTGGAGATTTAGCGTGAAGACTGTAAAATCACTTTTTAAAGTAACCGTTGCCCTCATTATGGCGTTTGCTTTAATGACTTTAACGGCTTGCGACGTAATCAACGGCTTATTAGGCAAAGGCGACAACGATAGCGACAAAGATAGCGGAAGTACCGGCGACAATAAAGAGTACACCGTTACTTTAAACGTGGACGGCGGTACACTTTCCGAAGAGCTTACAAAATATACTTCGGGCAAAGCCGTACAACTTCCCGATGCGGTAAAAGCCCACTATGAGTTTGAGGGCTGGTATCCTGACGACAGCTTATCGGGTAACCCCGTAACTACGATTAAAGCTAACGAGAAAGGTAATAAGACGTTCTATGCAAAATGGAAGGCTGAAACTTATTCCGTAAGCTTTACCATTAAGGACGATGCTAGCTATACCGGCAGTTTAACTTCTTACACCTATAACGTAGAAGCTTCGTTGCCTACGCCCACTAAGACCGGGTCTGCGTTTAACGGCTGGTACGAAAACGAAAGCCTTACCGGTTCACCTGAAACTAAAATTGCCAAAGGACAGTACGGCGATAAACATTATTACGGCGAATGGATTACCGGTTCATCCGTAGTTATTCGCACCGTAACGCTTGAACTGAACGGCGGTACGCTTAAAGGCAGTAACGTAACTTCTTATATAGAGGGTAAAGAAGTTACCCTTCCCCAGGCTGAAAAAAGCGGATACACTTTTGAAGGCTGGTACACAAACAGTAACTTTACAGGCTCCCCTGTAGAAAAGATTTTGTCAACCGATAAGGGTAATAAGACCTTCTATGCTAAGTTTGATAAGATTACAACCACTAACCTTAGTATAACTAGCTACGCCGGTTACGAAGAAGGCGCTTACGTAGAATTCCCCGTAGTAGGTAGCTTAAATAAGAGCAGTGATTATACAGTATCCTACAAGGGCGCAAGCGACAGCAAATTCACAAATATTGACAGCGCGTTGATTCGTGTAAACAATACGGAAAAAACAGTGCGCGCAGATATAGTAGGACTTAAAAAAGAAAGCGCTTATACGATAAAGGTTGAAGCCGGTTCTCAGTCAAAGGAAGTATCTGTAACGACTAAGGCTTACGACCGTTCGGGCTACGCACACTTCAATTACACTTCGGGCGTAGGCGCTTATAATGACGACGGCACGCCTAAGAAAAATGCAGTTATCGTTTACGTTGACGAAGCTACGAAAAATACTGTTAAGGCAACGGTAAACGGTTCAACGCGCACCGGTATTGTAAGCATATTACAGAATGCAGGCACTTCAACTCCGCTTATCGTGCGTATTATCGGCACGGTAGGTGCCGCCACTTGGAACCACGTTGAAGAGAGTACTCAGAATAAAGACGGTAGCTATGTGCCGATTACTCCCGATAAGGTTAAAGGTACAAGTAAAACCACTACTTTGCTTAAAAAATACGTTCCGGAAGGTACCACAAAAAGTATAGATATTAGTCAAGATACGCTTATTAGTGATGGTTTTAATACTCTTGATGAATCTGTATACACAAAGCTGAACGGGCTTAACAGTAAAGCAAAGTACGATGCAAGCAAAGATGAGTTTGATAGCGCCTGGAATGATTGCAGTATTTCCGGAGTTAAAAACGTTACCGTAGAAGGTATCGGTACTGATGCTCGTATATTCCAGTGGGGTATGACCTTTAAAAACTGCAACTCAATAGAAGTAAGAAACTTAACGTTTGAAGACTATACCGAGGACGCTTGTTCGTTTGAGGGTGGCAAGACCAGTGCGTCAAGTTTTGCTGATTTTGACAGTAAAAACTTCTGGGTTCACCACAATACCTTTGAAGAAGGTATGAACTATTGGGACGTTTGTAACGAGCAGGATAAGCACGACGGCGACGGTTCTACAGACTTTAAGGGACTTTCTAACGTAACTATTTCTTACAACAACTATAACGGAACGCACAAAACCGGACTTATCGGTGGTTCCAATTCCCAGACGACGGCAAATATTACTTTCCACCACAACTACTATAACGGTTGCAAGAGCAGGTTACCGCTTGCAAGACAGGCGAATATGCATATGTACAATAACTATTACCACGCCACTACGGGTACGGATATCTCGCTCCGTGCAGGTGCGTACGCCCTTGTAGAAAACTGCTATTTCAGCTCTACAAAATCTGTAAACTTCGATATGCAGGTTGATTCGACTTACGGCAACGGCGCGGCAAAGGTTATAGGTTGCGTGTTTGCAAAAAAGAACATAAGTTATGCTAGTGGCTATGACAAGTCGTATTTCAAGGAAGACGTATCAAGAAGTACAACTATTTCCAACGACAACAAGTTCAACAAAAAGTTCGATACCGACTCTACGGTGTTCTATTATGAGAACGGTCAATCTAAGGTTGAAGTAATGCATACGGCTGAACAAACAAAATCGCTAGTTCCTACGCTTGCCGGAGTTCACAAAAATTAAAGTAAAAAACATTAAAAAAACTTGCCAATCGGCAAGTTTTTTTATATTGCAAATATTATCGTTATATGCTATACTTTAAAATAGGAAATTATGGACGTTATAAAAGAAAAATTAAAGCTTTTACCCGATAATCCGGGCGTATATATTATGCTTGATAAATACGGGAATATTATATACGTCGGCAAGGCACGCATTCTTAAAAACAGGGTGCGCCAGTATTTCCACAGCTCCGAAAAGCCGGAAAAGGTTATGAAAATGGTTGAAAACATTGCGGATTTCAACTATATCATAACAGCAACTGAGATTGACGCGCTTGCGCTTGAAAACACTTTAATTAAAAAGTATAAGCCAAAGTATAACATTCTTTTAAAGGACGACAAAACTTACCCGTATATAAAAGCCGATATGCGGGAAGAATTTCCTAACTTTTCTATAACCAGAAAGATTAAAAAAGACGGTTGCAAGTACTTCGGTCCTTTTATGGGCGGAATAAGTTGCAAAGAAATTTTAGATACGTTGCAACTTACGTTTTGCGTAAGGCTTTGCCATACGGCAACTACGGGCAAAAAGCGCGAGTGCCTGAACTACCATATAGGCAGATGCTTAGCCCCTTGTGCGGGTAAAGTCAGCAAAGAAGACTACGCAGAACGCGTTAAAAAGGCGTTAAGCTTTCTTGATGGAAACTATAAAGAGGCGGAAACGCTTTTAAAAAGCAAGATGTTTTCGGCTTCCGAGAACGAAAATTTTGAACTTGCCTTAGATTATAAAAACAAGCTTGAAATGCTTTCTAAGCTGGAAGCAAAGCGGATAACTACCTTAAACCGCTACGTTGACGCGGACGTAATTGCGTTTGCAACAAACGGTTTGTATTCCGCCGTAAATATCCTTGTAACGAGAAAGGGCATTATGCAGGGCGGAAGCTCGTACGCCTTGGACGAGGCGCATATGACCGACGGCGAGGCGTTGACGGGCTTTATAGTGCAGTATTACCAAAACCACGAGGTTCCCGCGGAAATTATCTGTGAAGAATTTTGCGAAAAGGAGCTTCTGCAAAACTATTTTAAAGAAAAATTTGACAAAGCGGTTGAGATTACCCTTGCTAAGCAGGGTGATAAGGCTCGCCTTTTGAAAATGGCGAAGCAAAATGCCGAAGAATATCTTGAAAAGTCAATTGACAAAATTAAGCACAAGGACGATATGACGGTAAACGCCTGTACGCGGTTGCAGGAATTACTTTCCTTAAAGTCTTACCCTCGCCGAATGGAGTGTTACGATATTTCCAACGTAAGCGGTGTGGATAAGGTCGGTTCTATGGTCGTGTTCATAGACGGCGAGGCAGACAGAAGCAGTTACAGGCGGTTCAGAATAAAAACGGTAGAAGGGGCAAACGACTTTGCCTCTTTGCAGGAAGTTCTAACCCGCAGGCTTTCAAAATTAAACACGGAAGAAGAGGAAAAGTTTCCTAAGCCCGACCTGATTATAATCGACGGCGGTAAAGGACAGCTTTCCGCGGTTAAAAGCATATTTGACGGTATGAATATAGATGGCATAGAATTAATTTCGCTTGCAAAGCGTGAAGAGGAAGTGTTTACTCTTTATTCTGACGAAAGTATTAAAATTTCTCACCGCGACTATTCGCTTAAAATGTTACAGCGTATCCGCGACGAAGCCCACCGTTTTGCAATAACCTATTTCAGAAATTTACATTCCAAGCGCAACTTGCAGAGCGTTCTGTCTGAAATCGAGGGCGTAGGTAAGGTGAGAAGAATGGCGCTTTTGGAAAAGTTCGGCACGTTAGATAAAATTATCGGCGCAAGCGTAGAAGAGCTTGCCTCCGTTGAGGGCATTTCAACGACAATAGCACAGAACATTTACGATTATTTAAAAGAAAACTTATGAAAAAGCTAAACTATCAACTTATAGTTTCCGACTTTGACGGAACGCTTATAGACGACAATCAACAGATTTTACCGCAGGTAAAAAAAGCTATTAAAAAATACGTGGCAAGCGGTGGTATTTTTGCCGTATGCACCGGCAGAATGCTTTGCTGTATTTTGCCCCGCGTGCGCGAATTAGGCTTAGAGGGCTTGGTCGTTGCCTATCAGGGAACTGTCATTGCCGATATTGAGAGCGGAAATATAATAAAATACGGCGGAATGAAGAGCGCAGACGTTGCTGAAATTTGCCGTAATATAGAAGAATTAGGTCAACCTATAAACGTTTATTGCGGTAACGAACTGTATACTAGTATACCTAAGGATAACGAACATTTAAAACTTTACGAAAAGATTGTCGGCATTGATTCACAGTATGTTGAGGGTAAAATTTCCGACTTCGTTTTGGAAAACGATTTATTCTGTCAAAAAGTCGCAATTTTGGTTGCCCACGAAGAGCAGGAAGCTCTTTATGCCGAGCTTTGCAACAGGTTAGGGAGCAGGTTTGACGTAACTTGTAGTGCTTCTGTTTTGGTTGAAATCTCGCCTTTAAGCGACAATAAGGGCGAAGGACTTAAATTTATTGCTAAAAAGTTCAACATTCCCATTGAAAAAACGGTTGCCGTAGGGGATAATTTAAACGATTTGTCAATGATAAAGGTTGCGGGCGTAGGGGTTGCCGTCGGCAATGCGACTGACAGCCTTAAAAATTCCGCTGACTTCGTTTCTGTAAGCAATAACGATGGCGCAATTGCGCAGGTTATTGAAGAATTTGGTTTTATAAAGTAATTATGTCAGAAATTCTTGCGCCTGCGGGCGACAAAAACAGCGTTTTAGCTGGCGTAAATGCAGGCGCGGACGCAATATATTTGGGATTAAAGTCATTTTCTGCAAGAAGCTCCGCAGAAAACTTTGACTGGGAAAACTTTGAAGAAACTGCAAGCTATTGCCACGCCTTGGGTGTAAAAGTTTACGTGGCTATGAATACCTTGGTAAAGGACGAAGAGCTTGAAAGCTTTCTTTCTACCGCGCTCAAAGTTTGGAATTTAGGCGCGGACGCCCTCATTATTTCCGATATATTCATAGGCAGGTTTTTAAAGAAAAACTATCCTGAAATGGTTTTACACCTGTCCACACAAGCGGGTGTATGCAACAAGTACGGAGCGCAACTTGCTAAAGAATACGGGTTTGAAAGGGTCATTTTATCCAGAGAAACGGCTATACAGGACGTTGAAGAAATTGCAAAAATAATCGAAACGGAAGTTTTTGTTCAGGGCGCGTTATGTACCTGTTTTTCCGGACAGTGCTTTCTGTCGTCATTTGCCGGCGGTAACAGCGGAAACAGAGGTAAATGCAAACAGCCTTGCAGAAAGTTATACTCTATAAACCGCGACGGGTTTGAAGAAAACGCGTACAGACTTTCTTTATCCGATTTAAGCGTGGGTGAAGACGTACAAAAGCTTGCTTCTGCGGGCGTGTATTCCTTTAAAATAGAGGGCAGAATGCGACGTCCGGAATACGTTTCCGCGGCGGTTAAGTATTACAGAAATATTTTGGACGGAACTGCGGGGGAGCGCGATTTAAGCAATTTAAAGCGCACTTATAACCGCGGTAATTACACAAGGGGGCTTGCTTGCGGGCAAGATAAATCTTTTATTTCCTCAGCCGTTCAGGGGCATATAGGCGAATACGTCGGCACAATTAAGGTTGAAAAAGGCAATTTTATATGCGAAACCCGCCAAAAATTCACTGCCGGCGACGGATTTAAAATTTTGCGGGACGGAAAAGAGGTAGGCGGTGCAAGCTATTTGCAAACCGCCAAAAACGGATTTGTTCTCTCGTCAAAAGCAAGGCTTAAAAACGGTGATAAAGTTTTTATTACCACGGACGTAGAAGTCAACGCCGAACTCTTGTCTTACAAAAAATTACTTCCTGTCGCAATTACAGCCGATTTTTCTGTCGGTAAACCTGCTAAAATATGCATAAACGGTTTTAAAGTAACGGGTGAAGAAGTACTTGAAAAAGCAAACACAAGACCGTTAGGCATAGAAGATATTAAAAAATGCTTTACAAAAGTAGACAAATATCCGTTTGACGTAACTTTCAACTCAATATCAACCCACGGAGTGTTTATTGCTTCTTCCGCATTAAACGCATTGAGACGCAAAGCGTACAGCGGGTATTTTGAAAGTATCTCACACTGTAAAAACGTTAAGTATGAACAACTTCACACAATTCCGTTGATAAAAAATGAAAATAACGGTAAAATAGCGTCAATTTGCACTAATTCAGGCAGTCTTGACTGTGATATTGTAATTTATAAACCTAACGATTACAATGATTGCATTAACCCGTTTAAAGACGGTAAAAACGAAAAATTTCTGTATCTTCCGCCTTATTTGACGGGTAAAGGAATAGAAAGTTTAAAGCCGGCAATTAATTCTTACGACGGCATATTTACAGAGGGCATTTACGGCTTTAAGCTTGCAGAAGAGCTTAAAAAACCGTTGTTTGCTGGTTTCGGCTTAAATATTTCAAACAAAATCGACATTTCTGAGTGCAACGCAAAGTATATTTCGCTTTCTAAGGAATTAACTAATCCAGAGGCAAAAGCGATAAGCACTGCAAATACGTTTTACCTGACTGCTGGCGATATTAAGGTTATGGATTTAATCTACTGCCCGTTTGAAAAGAAATGCAAAACCTGCGACAAACGCAGTGTTTACACTCTTACCGACGAAAACGGCAGAAAGTTCCCCTTGCGCAGATATTCCGTAAGTGCTTGCCGTTTTGAGGTGTATAATTGCGCTAACCTCTGCGCAACAACCCCGACGGGAGCAATAATCGATTGCACGTTGCAGAAAAATCCGCAAAAGATATTAAACGCCTATAAAAACGGCGAAGATTTGAAAAATATTTTTACAAATTATACTAAGGGACATTCGGTTCAGCCAATCTACTAATTATGGACGTTAAAAGTTTAGAACGCCTTGAACTTAATAAAATTCTCTCGGCAGTGGCTGAATACGCCGTTTTGGACGGTGGCAAGTCGCTTATTTTGTCGTGCGAACCGTCCTCCGACTTATCGGAAGTAAGAAAAAGACTTGATTTAACCGAAGAAGCCGACAGACTTTTATATACTTACGGCGCGGGCAAAATTGAGGCGTTTTACGACGTTTCCGACGAGCTTGCACGCGCTTCCAAGGGGTCAACGCTTTCTTGCGGTGAGCTTTTAAACTGTAACGCACTGCTTCGTTCTGCGCGTATTGCTTTTACATCGGTCGAAAAGATAGAGAACGATTTACCGCAAATTAAGTCAATAACGCGTAATCTTTACTTTGATAAGGGACTTGAAGACGACATTTCCGACAAAATTATATCCGTTGACGGCGTAAGCGACTATGCCAGCGACAGACTGTATTCTATCCGTTCCAAAATTAAAAATCTGAATGCGAGGATACGGGAGAAGCTGTCCGAATACGCTTCGGGTAAATATTCCGAATACTTGCAGGACGGCATAGTTACCATAAGAAACGACCGATACGTTGTACCGGTAAAGGCAGAACATAAAAACCACATGCGCGGTTTTATACACGACCGTTCTAAAACGGGGGCAACCTTTTTTATAGAGCCGGAATACGTACTTGAACTAAACAACGAGCTAATTTCTCTGACGATTGACGAAAAAGAGGAAGTTGAAGCAATCTTAAAGGCGCTTTCTAAAAGAGTGGGGGCGCTCAGTGAACAATTACAAACAGACGCGCAAATTTTATGCGAATTAGACGGACTTTACGCCCGCGCGGAGTACGGCTATAAACTCAAATGCGTAAAACCAAAAGTTAACGCTAAGGGGCATATCAACATAATTAAGGGCAGACACCCGCTTATAGATAAAAACACAGTTGTACCCGTTTCAGTCGAACTCGGGGAAGATTACGACTTTTTACTTTTAAGCGGAGCAAATACCGGCGGAAAAACAGTTACTTTAAAAACTTGCGGACTGTTTTGTTTAATGGCGTGTTGCGGGCTGTTTATTCCCGCATCCGAGGGTAGCTCCGTCGCAGTGTTTAACAAAATTTTCTGCGACGTCGGCGACAGCCAGAGCATAGAGGAAAGCCTTTCAACGTTCTCTTCACACTTAACTAACGTAATAAGAATTTGTGAAGAGGCGGACGCGCAAAGCCTTGTGCTAATCGACGAGCTTGGCGGTGGAACTAACCCCGACGAGGGTCAGGCGATTGCAAAAGCGGTAGTAAAACACCTTTTAGACAGCGGAGCGAAAGGCGTCGTAACCACGCACTTTACGCCATTAAAGGAATTTGCCTACACCGTCGGCAGAATTGAAAACGCAAGTATGGAGTTCGACGCCGACACGTTAAAACCTTTATACAGCATAAAAATAGGGCTTCCCGGTGCGAGCAACGCGCTGGCGATTTCACGCAGGTTAGGTATGAGCGAAGATATTCTCCGACTTGCCGAAAGCTATCTTTCAGACGGCGCGCGCAATTTTGAAAACGTAGTCCGCCGTGCGGAAGAGAGCAGAATAGAAGCCGAGAGAAAGCTTTCTGAAATTTCCCAAAGTGAGCGCGAGTGGAAGCAAAAGTTAGATAAGGTAAACGCGCAGATTGAAGAATTGAACCGCGAAAAGGAAAAAATAAACCGCTCTGCCCGCAGTGAAAGCAGGAGAATTATTTCCGAAAGAACGGAGCAAGCGGAAGAAATTCTTTTAGCCATTGAAGAAATCTTTAAAAAAGAGGAGTTGAAGGAAGCTGACCTCATAAAGGCGCGTACCCTTAAAAACAAGCTTAAAGACAAGGCGTTTGACGAAGAAGGCGACAAAAAGCAAGTAACTGACTATGCGCCCGTAACGGAGCAAAACGTAAAAGTAGGGCTTACAGTCTATGTAAAGCCTATGGACAGCAAGGGGCAGGTAGTTTCTTTTAACAAAAACAAGGGCGAAGCCGAAGTTGCTTGCGGTAGCCTTAAAATGCACTTAAAACTCAAAGATTTGCTTCTTGTAGGCAAAGAAGAGAAAAAACAAAACGTAAAAGTAGTCAAAAAGTTGCCTAAATCAACGCCCGTTTTAGAAATTAACGTTTTAGGACTTACCGTTGAAGAAGCTATTTACGAAGTAGATAACTTTATTGACAGAGCCGTAACGGACAATCTTGAAGAAATTAAAGTTATACACGGCGTAGGTACGGGAAAGCTTAGAAGCGCAATTTCTCAACATCTTAAAAGGCATAAAAACGTTGACAGCTTCCGCCTCGGCAATTACGGAGAGGGCGAAACGGGAGTAACGTTCATAAAATTAAAATAATGGTTTAAAGGCGCTTTTCAAATTGAATACGCGCGCCCCAAACGTAATATTATATAAATGATAAATAAGTATTTCGTTTTAGGGGTAAACTATTGAAAAGCAAATTATTTACCGTATTTACCAATCTTACGCTAATGCTGGTCGTGCTTGCCGTCTCTGTGATAGGTTTTTACAGCGGTAACGCCACGGCAGTAATCTACGAGAATACGAACCTTTACTACAACGGCAACGAGGACAGCGGGGAAGTAGGGCTTACTTTCAACGTCTACGAGAATACCGAAAACGTAATGAAAATTCTCGATATTCTCGACGAATACGAAGCAAAAGCAACCTTCTTTATAGGCGGAAGCTGGGCGGACGATAACGTGGACTGCGTGAGGGAAATTTTTAACCGCGGACACGAACTGGGAAGCCACGGCTACTTCCATAAAGACCACGCAAAAATGTCTTTTGAAGCCAATTTGGAAGAAATAAGACCAAGCGTTAAGCTTCTTGAAATGATTTGCGGTAAAAAAGTAGAGCTTTTTGCTCCGCCTTCCGGTGCGTTTTCGGAAAACACTCTTTCCGCTTGCGCAGAACTTCAAATGAAGGTTATAATGTGGAGCAGGGACACTATTGACTGGCGCGACAAGGATGAAAACCTTATTTTAAAGCGCGCAACAGAAAATTTAAAAGCAGGCGAGTTTATCCTTATGCACCCTAAGGACGTAACGGTTAAAACTCTGCCTAAAATATTAAATTACATAAGAGAAAACGACTTAAAGGCCGTTAATATTTCTCAAATGTTAGGAGAATGATGGTACATTTTAAAACGCTTGATAACGGATTGAAACTTATTGTCAATCAGATGTCGTCGCTTATGTCCGTAACAATGGGCATACTCGTTCATACGGGAGCCTCGCAGGAGAGCGACAGGGAAGACGGAATTTCACACTTCATAGAGCATATGACCTTTAAAGGCACTAAAAAACGCACTTCTTTCCAGATTTCTGACGAAATGGACAGAATAGGTGCGCAGATGAACGCTTTTACAGGTAAGGACTTGACCTGTTATTACGCCAAGTCAACGACGGGACACGCGTCTGAAGCCTTTGAAATTCTTGCCGATATATTCTTGAACAGCACTTTCCCCGAAGAAGAAATGGTCAGGGAAAAGGGCGTAATCATAGAAGAAATAAATATGAACGAGGACACTCCCGACGACTTGTGCCTCGACCTTTTGTCGCGCGCATACTACGGCGAAAGAGGCTACGGCAGAAATATTTTAGGACCTAAAAGCAACGTTTCCGGCTTTACGCAAATTGACGTCCGCGACTATATGGACAGGCACTACGTTCCCGAAAATATAGTAATATCTATGGCGGGTAATATTGACGTAAATCTTGCCGAAGAGCTTGTTTTAAAGCACTTTTCGGGTATGAAAAAGCAGTGCTGTAAGCGCGAAGAGGTCAAAGTAGAGCTTCAAGGTAAGTCGCTCTATAAGCATAAGGACATAGAGCAGGTGCATATCGGCATAGCTTTTCCCTCAGTAAAGAGGTACGAAAAGTACTATGACGCAACGCAGATAATGAACACGATTTTGGGCGGAGGAGTATCTTCTAGGCTCTTCCAGACCGTCAGGGAAGAATTAGGGCTTGCCTATACCGTGTATTCCTACGTTTCAACTTACGAAGAAACGGGTGCGCTTTCAGTTTACGCAGGTGTAAATGCAGAAAAGTATAAAAAGTCTGTGGATGCAATCTATGATTGCATTAACGATATAAAGAAGAAAAACATCTCCGAAGAAGAGTTTATAAGGGGTAAGGAACAGCTTGTTTCGTCGTCGATTTTCGCACAGGAAAGCACAAGCTCGCAAATGCTTTTATTCGGAAAGGAGCTTTTATACCGCGGACAAGTTTACGATTTTGAAGACAGGGTAAACAAGATTAACGCCGTAACTTTAAAGGACGTATTGACCGCAGTAGAGATGAATTTTGACGACAAGTATAAGGCAATTTCCCTTGTCGGCGCGGTGGACAAGCCCCTTTAAAATGTGTGAAATTAAATACGGCTTTGAGCCTTTTTATGATAAAGAAAGCAAAGTGCTTATTTTAGGCAGTTTTCCTTCGGTTAAAAGCAGGCAAGTAGAGTTTTATTACGGCAACGACAGAAATAGGTTTTGGAACACCGTCTGCGGATTTTTCGGCGAAGAAACGCCTAAGACGGTTGACGGCAAAAAAAAATTTCTTTTAAGGCGCAAAATAGCGCTGTGGGATATGGTAACACAGTGCGAAATAGTCGGTTCTCAGGACAGTAAAATAAAAAATTTTGCAGTAGCGGATATTAAAAAGCTATTGCAAAACTCAAAAATTAATTATATAATATTAAACGGCGGTAAGGCTAAGGAGATTTTTGAGAAAAACTTCGGTGATATAACCGTTGTTTACGAGGGATTGCCGTCTACAAGCCCCGCCAACGTTTCCTTTAAAAAAGAAGTATGGAACGAAGCTCTTACAAGAGCGTTTAATATTTAAAATGCAATATTACGACGGACTTTTAAAAGAACTTAACAGCTATGCTGACGAAAGCTACCGTAGCTTTCATAAAAGGCTGTTAAAGAACGATAGCGTAAACGTTTTGGGCGTGCGCGTTCCTCAGCTTAGAAAGATAGCGAAAAGCAGATTAAAGTCTTTGGACGAGCTTTTATCTTGCCCGGACGAGTATTACGAAGTAACTTTTATAAAACTTACCGCGGTATCGCTTCTTTCTTACGGCGAATTTATAAAACACGTTGACGGTTGCGTTGCACTTATAGACAACTGGGCAACTTGCGACTGCTTTACGCCGAAGTGCATTGCCAAATACAGGTCTGAATTCTTGCCGTATATTTTAACTTACATTGAAACCGACAAGGAATTTTACCAACGGTTCGCGCTTACCACGCTTTTGCATTTCTACGTAGAAGAGAAGTACTTTGACACAATAATACATACGGTCAAAAAAGCCGATACGCAAAAGTACTATTACGTTCATATGGCGGTTGCGTGGCTGGTTGCGGAAGCTATCATAAAAATGTACGACGACGCTGTTGATTTTTTAAACCAAGGCGTTTTAGATAAAAAAACTCACAACAAGGCAATTCAAAAAGCGTTGGAAAGCTATAGACTGACCGACGAACAAAAAACTTATTTAAAAGGGTTAAAGAGATAATATGGATATTTCACAACAGTTGACCGAAGAATTTAACTTGCGTCCCGACCACGTTCGGAACATTTTACAGCTCTTGGACGAGGGAAACACAATTCCCTTTATAGCTCGTTACCGTAAAGAGATGACGGGTGCTATTGACGACCAGGTTCTGCGTGCGTTAAACGACAGGTACGAATATTTAAAGAACCTTGAAAAGCGCAAGCAAGAAGTTGCCAACGCCATAACCGAACAGGGTAAAATGACCGAAGAAATCGAAAATGCGATAGCTTCGGCGCAGACTATGACGGAAGTAGAGGATATCTATCGCCCCTATAAGCAGAAGAAAAAGACCAGGGCTTCTGTCGCAATCGAAAAGGGGTTACAGCCTCTTGCAGAGTTCATTTTGGCACAAGAGGGCGACCCTTATAAGGAAGCTGAAAAATATATTGACGAAGAAAAGGGCGTTGCAACCGCAGAGGAAGCAATTGCCGGCGCAAAAGACATAATTGCAGAAATTATTTCCGACAATGCGGAACTGAGGAAGAAGCTCCGTTCTCTTCTTGAAAACCACGGCGAAATGCAGGTTAAAATGGTCAAGGACGACGAAAAGGGAACGTATTCTATGTACGCAGACTATTCCGAGATTATCCCTGAAATCAAGAACCACAGAATTCTTGCTATCAACCGGGGTGAAAAGGAAGAGTGTCTTAAAGCAAAAATTTACTTTAACCCCGACATTGCAAAGCGTGTTTGCCTTGCAAAATACTTAAAACCCAACGGAAACGCTGACTGCGCAAAACTCATTGAAGAGTCCGCTGACGACGGTTACGACAGGCTTATTCAGCCCTCTATAGAGCGTGAAGTCCGCGCAATTTTAACAGACAGGGCAAGCGAGCAGGCTATAAAGATGTTTGAAGTAAACCTTCGCCCGCTTTTATTGCAACCGCCCGTAAAAGGCAAGGTAACCTTAGGACTTGACCCTGCATACCGTACCGGCTGTAAGGTTGCAGTCGTTGACGAAACGGGTAAAGTTCTTGATACAGGCGTTATCTATCCCGTACCCCCCAAGAACGATATTGAGGGTGCGAAGAAGACGATGAAAGAACTTATCGCAAAGCACAAGGTTGATATAATTTCAATCGGTAACGGTACTGCAAGTAAAGAAACGGAAATATTTGTAGCCGACCTTTTAAAAGAGGTAAACGGAGTTTCTTACGCCGTAGTAAGCGAAGCGGGCGCATCCGTATATTCTGCAAGTCCTCTTGCTGTTGAAGAGTTCCCCGATTTCGATTTAACCCGCCGTTCGGCTATATCTATTGCAAGAAGATTGCAAGACCCTCTTGCAGAGCTTATTAAAATCGACCCTAAGTCTATCGGCGTAGGTCAGTATCAGCACGATATGGACAAGAAGAGGCTTGACAGCGTTTTGGGCGGTGTTTTGGAGGACTGCGTAAACAGCGTAGGCGTTGACCTCAATACTGCAAGCGTTTCCCTTTTGAAGTTCGTTGCAGGTCTTAATGCGGGAATTGCAAAAAACATAGTTGCATACCGTGAAGAAAACGGCAAGTTCACAAGCCGTACGCAACTTTTAAAAGTATCCAAATTAGGTGCTAAGGCGTACGAGCAGTGCGCGGGCTTCTTGAGAATACCCGACGGCAAGAACATTATGGACAACACGGCGGTTCACCCCGAGTCTTACGAAAAAGCCGAAAAATTATTATCGCTTTTCGGTTACACGGATAAGGACGTAAGGGCGGGTCAGCTTACAGAGCTTCCTAAGAAAGTAAAGGAATACGGCGAAGATAAGGTCGCCGAATATTGCGGACTTGACAAAGCCACTATGAACGACGTTATTGCCGAACTAGTAAAGCCCGGAAGAGATATCCGCGACAGCCTTCCCCAGAGACAGTTAAGAAAAGATATTATGAGCATTGACGACCTTGAAGTCGGAATGATAGTAGAGGGAACTGTACGTAACGTTATTGACTTCGGCGCGTTCGTGGATATCGGCGTACATCAGGACGGGCTTGTGCATATCTCTGAAATTACTGACAGATTTATCAAGCACCCTTCCGACGTTTTGAAGGTAGGTCAGCAGGTTAAAGCCGTAATTATTACACTTGACAAGAAGAAACAGCGTATAGGGCTTTCATTAAAACAAGTGGCTACAAATAAAAACATCGGCTGACGCTTGACAATTGACAAGATTTTATAGTAAAATTTTACCAAACCATAGGAGGATATATTATGTTTGAAGAAGTTGCAAAATTGCTTGCAGACCAACTTAACATCGACGTTTCAAAAATCACTGCGGACAGTGAAATAGTTAAGGATTTAGGAGCTGACTCTCTTGACGTCGTAGAGCTTTTAATGACTTTAGAGGACAACACCGGTAAAACTATTCCCGAAGAAAAGGTTGCAGACCTTAAAACCGTCGGCGACGTAGTTAAAACCTTACAGTCCTTATAATTTAACAAATTATAAGCCCCGTGCAATTTTGCACGGGGCTTTATTCTATACGATAATATTTATTAATCTTTTAGGAACAATTATAAATTTCTTTATCTGTTTTCCGGCGATAAGAGGGGATATTTCGGGATTAGATTTAACTAATTCTTCTATATCTTTTGCCTGCATATCAATTGGAACGGTAATTTTCGTCTTAATTTTGCTGTTTACCTGTACGGCGTATTCAATTTCGTCCTCACCGCACTTGCTTTCGTCGTAGGTAGGCCATTTTTCATAGGCTATCGTGTCGGTATGCTTTAAAACTGCCGACCAAATTTCTTCCGTAACGAAAGGAATAACGGGGTTAAGAAGTTTAATAAGTCCTTCGGCGTATTCAAGCGGGAACTTGTTTCCGTCAGAAATTTCTTTATAGATTGCGTTTACAAAAATCATCATCTGGGATATTGCCGTGTTGATTTTCATATTTTCGTAATCTTCTGTAACCTTTTTAACCGTCTGGTTATAGATTTTATCAAGGTTTTTGTTCTGTACGGGTTTAATTGCGTCAAGCTCAAAGTACAGCCTGTGAATTCTGTCAATAAACTTCTTTACGCCCTCTATATTAGCGGTAGACCAAGGCTTGCTGTCTGCTACGGGTCCCATAAACATTTCGTACATTCTCAAAACGTCTGCACCGTAGTCTGCAACTATATCGTCGGGGTTAATTACGTTGCCAAGCGATTTTGACATTTTGTTGCCGTCTTCTCCGAGAATAAGTCCTTGGTGATACAGCTTTTTAAAGGGTTCTTTGCAGGGAACAAGCCCTTTATCGAATAAAAAGTTATTCCAGAAACGGGAGTAGAGAAGATGCCCAACAAGGTGTTCCTTACCGCCCATATAGAAGTCAACGGGCATCCAGTACTTTAATAAGTCGTAGTTTGCAAACTCTTTATCGTTGTGGGGGTCGCAATAGCGCAGGAAGTACCAGCTTGACGCGGCGGAGCCGGGCATAGTCGTCGTTTCGCGCTTGCCGTTTACGCCGTTGTAAATGGTATTGACCCAGTCCTTTGCATTTTCAAGGGGAGCGTTACCGCCGTGCGCCTTGTAGTCTTTCATTACGGGGAGGACGAGGGGAAGCTCATCGTCGGCAAGAACTGCGACTTCACCGTTTTCAAGGTGAACTATGGGCAGAGGTTCGCCCCAGTATCTTTGCCTTGCAAATATCCACTCACGCAATTTGTAAGTTACGGTCTTTTTACCGCATTTGTTTTCTTCAAGCCATAAGCACATCTTGTCGATAGCCTGTTGCTTGTTCAAACCGTCCAAAAAGCCGGAATTGACGTGCAAACCGTCTTGTGTGTAGGCTTCTTTTGAAATATCTCCGCCCGCAAGCACCTGAATAATAGGTAAATTGAATTTTTTAGCAAATTCGTAGTCGCGGGTGTCGTGTGCAGGCACAGCCATTATTGCGCCCGTTCCGTAAGAAGTAAGAACGTAGTCTGCAATAAATATAGGCAACTTTCTGCCGTCGGCAGGGTTAACTGCGTATGCGCCAGTAAAAGCGCCCGTCTTTTCTTTATTTAATTCCGTTCTTTCAAGTTCGGACTTGCTTGCGCACAGTTTTTTGTATTCTTCGACTTCTTTTTTATGCTCTTTTGTCGTAATTTCGTCCACTAGCTTATGCTCGGGCGCAAGTACGCAATAGGTAGCGCCGAACAGCGTATCGCAACGGGTAGTAAATACGGTAAACTTTTTGTCGGTACCGTCTACTTTAAAGTCAACGTTTGCTCCGACGGATTTACCTATCCAGTTTCTTTGAGCAATTTTAGAAGGTTCGGGCCAGTCAATCTCGTCAAGTCCCTGCAAAAGTCTTTCTGCATACTTGTTTATGTCAATAACCCATTGCTTCATATTCTTGCGGACTACGGGGTAACCTCCGCGTTCGCTTTTTCCGTCGATAATTTCGTCGTTGGCAAGCACCGTGCCTAATTCTTCGCACCAGTTTACCGGCGTTTCAACGTAACGGGCAAGCCCTTCTTTATAAAGTTGTTTGAATATCCATTGCGTCCATTTATAGTAAGAGGGGTCGCAGGTTGAAACGGTTTGTTCCCAGTCGTAGGAAAGCCCAAGCATTTTAAGCTGTGCGGTAAAGGTTTCTATATTCTTTTGGGTAAATCCTGCGGGGTTATTGCCCGTCTTTATGGCAAACTGTTCGGCAGGAAGACCGAAGCTATCGAACCCGATGGGGTGCAGAACGTTAAAGCCCTGCATTCTCTTCATTCTTGCAAGAATATCGGTTGCAGTATAGCCTTCGGGGTGGCCGACGTGAAGCCCCGACCCTGAGGGATAGGGGAACATATCCAAAATGTAGTATTTGGGTTTAGAAAAGTCGTGTAAGTCTGTATGAAAGGTCTTATTTTCATCCCAGTACTTTATCCATTTCTTTTCAACTTTATTAAAATTAGTGTAAGCCATAAAGCCGTTCCTTAATAAATCAATTTCTTCAATTATACCCAACCGCGGTAAAAATGGCAAATATTTTTAGACTAAAAGACTTTTAAACTTGTTGACAAACTGCATTTAATGTACTAATATTATAATACTTGAATAAAGACAAGTACCGCCGAGGAATTTACAGCGATTGTGGGATGATGGAAGCCACATAATTTTTAGGAGAACGGGAAACCACTTTAAAAAATTCAAGTACTTGTAAAAGCGGTTTTTGCTGAATTTAGCAAAAACAATTAAGGTGGAACCGCGCATAGATTTTTTGCGTCCTTAAACGATAATTAAGTCGTTTAAGGACTTTTTATATGGAGGAAGTTATGAATATTATTCTCAAAAACGGCAGTCAGGTAGAAGTAGAAAAGGGAGCTGACGGCTTTGCAGTAGCTTCTGCAATCAGTGAAGGGCTTGCCCGCAACGCCGTAGCCGTAAAGGTAAACGGCGAGCTTTGCGATTTATCGCATAAGCTTAAAGACGGCGACGAGGTTGAAATTGTTACATTAAAGGACTAGGAGGGTCTTGAAGTCTACCGGCATACCTGCGCGCACGTTTTAGCGCAGGCGTTAAAGAACATTTATCCTACTTGCAAGCTTGCAATAGGCCCTGTAATTGAAAACGGTTTTTACTACGATATTGACTTCAAAACGCCCATAACGCAGGACGATTTTGCCAAAATCGAAACCGAAATGCAGAGAATAATAAATTCCAAAACGAATATTGAGCGTTTTGAACTGCCCCGTGAGGAAGCCTTGGAACTTATGAAAAAGTACGGTGAAAAGTACAAGGTAGAGCTTATTAAAGATTTGCCGAAAGACGCGGTAATATCTTTCTATAAGCAGGGTTCTTTTACCGACTTGTGCCGTGGCCCTCACCTTCCCAATACAGGCAAAATTAAGGCGTTTAAGCTCACTTCGCTTACCGGTGCGTACTGGCGCGGTAACGAAAAAAACAAAATGCTTACGAGAATTTACGGAACAGCTTTTGAAAAGAAGGCGCAGCTTGAAGAATATCTTGTTGCCGTAGAAGAGGCTAAAAAGCGCGACCACAACAAATTAGGTCGCGACCTGGGCATATTTATGACGAGCGACGTCGTAGGTCAGGGCTTGCCCATTTTGATGCCTAAAGGCGCTAAAATATTGCAGATTTTAACCCGCTTCGTTGAAGACGAAGAGGCAAAACGCGGTTTTATGATAACAAAAACGCCCAATATGGCTAAGTCGGATTTGTATAAAATTTCGGGTCACTGGGCGCACTACCGCGATAAAATGTTCGTTCTCGGTGAAGTAGACGATAATGGTGAAAGCCCTAAGGGCGAAGAGATTATGGCGCTCCGTCCTATGACTTGCCCATTCCAGTACCAGATTTTCAAAAACGGCTTAAAGTCTTACCGTGATTTACCTTGCCGTTATTCCGAAACCGCAACCGAGTTCAGAAACGAGGCTTCCGGTGAAATGCACGGGCTTATAAGAATAAGACAGTTCACCCTTTCCGACGGTCATATTATTTGTACAAAAGAACAGATTGAGGATGAATTTAAACGTTGTCTTGATTTGTCTTACTACTTCCTTGACGCGTTGGGAATGAGGGGAGACGTAACTTTCCGTTTCTCAAAGCGCGGTAAGTCTAAGTCAGATAAGTATATTGACGACGATGAAGCTTGGAACAGAACCGAAGCGATGATGAAAGTAATTTTGGACGATTTGAAGCTCGACTACGTTGAAGCTGACGATGAGGCGGCTTTCTACGGACCTAAGCTCGACATACAGGCTAAAAACGTTCACGGAAAAGAAGATACGCTTATAACCATCCAGATTGACTTCGCGGCAGGGCACAGCTTCGATATGCAGTACATTGACGTTGACGGCACGAAACAGACGCCTTACGTCATTCACCGCAGTTCTATAGGCTGTTATGAAAGAACGCTTGCACTGTTAATCGAAAAGTACGCGGGCGCTTTCCCGCTTTGGATGTGTCCTACGCAGGTAAAAGTTCTGCCCATTACCGACAGAACGCTTGCATACGCTGAAGGCGTTGCCGAAAAACTTATGCTTGCCGGCATCAGATGCGAGGTAGATAAGCGTAACGAAAAAATCGGTTACAAAATCAGAGAAGCAAAAATGGAGAAAGTGCCTTATGTTCTCGTCGTAGGCGATAAAGAGGCGGAAGAAGGCACTGTCAACGTAAATAAGCGCGGAGTAGAGGAAAAACAGACGGTTTCTCTTGACACATTCCTTGAAACTGTTGTAAAAGAGGATAAAGAAAAAGTTATCTTTTAAATTATAATTTCTACAAATTTAGTTGACAAAATAATTTACTCTTGCTAAAATATTATCGTTAAGCAAAGGCAACCCCTTTCGCCGTACGAATGGTTTGTTCGGCAAGATATGATTTAGAAGGCTAAAAGCCTAACTATTTCGGGTTGCGTTTTGCAACCCGAATTTTTTAATTTTCAGAGAGGTTTATGGCAGTTAAAGACTTATATTCCGTTAATGAGGCTATCCGCGATAAGGAAGTAAGAGTTATCGGCTCAGACGGCGAAATGCTTGGAATTATGTCAAGCTTTCAGGCTCAGCGCCTTGCTAACGAGGCAGAGCTTGACCTTGTTAAAATTTCGCCCAACGCAGTTCCCCCCGTATGCAAAATTATGGACTATTCAAAATTTAAATACGAGCAGTCCAAGCGCGAAAAGGAGAACCGCAAAAATCAAACCATAGTCGAATTAAAAGAAATCCGTCTTTCTATGACGATTGACGTCGGCGATATTGCCGTTAAGACAAAGCAATGTCTTAAATTTTTAGAAGCGGGAAATAAAGTTAAAGTTTCCATAAGAATGAAAGGGCGCGAGAATGCGCGCGCTTATCAGGGCGTTAAGGTTATGCAGGACTTCTTTGAAGGACTTGACGGCAAAGCCGTTCAGGATAAGAAGCCGTCAACCGAGGGCAGAATGATTATAATGATGCTCTCACCCGTTAAATCGTAAAAAATATCGTAAAATATCATTTTGGAGGATAAAAAAATGCCCAAGCAGAAATCCCACAGCGGTACCAAAAAGCGTTTCTGGCTTACTTCGACCGGTAAGGTAAAGAGACCCCACGGCGGTAAGAACCATAAGGCTGAAACCAAGAACAGAAAGAGAAAGAGAAATTTGCGTCAGAATACGCTTGTTTCTACTACGCAGGAATCAACAGTTAAGTCAATGATTCCTTATAAGGGTTAATAGGAGGTAACAAACGATGCGTATTAAGAGAACTGTTAACGCTTTAAAGAAGCGTAGAAAGATATTCCGCCTTTCCAAGGGCTATTTCGGCAATAAATCTAAGTCTTACAGAATCGCAAGAGAAGCGGTTATGAAGTCTTTGAACTACGCTTATATCGGAAGAAGGCTCAGAAAACGCGATATGCGTAGTCTTTGGATTGCCCGTATCAACGCCGCGGCAAGAATTAACGGACTTTCCTATTCCAAGTTTATGCACGGTCTTAAAGTTGCCGGTATCAATCTTAACAGAAAGGTGCTTGCAGACATAGCCGTAAACGATGCACAGGCATTTACCGCTCTTGCGGAAAAGGCCAAGGCTTCGTTATAAATAAAACGCCTGTAAAATAAGCCTTTCAAGGGCTTATTTTTGCATTTTATAGTGTCGTATGGTTATAACTTCAAAATCCAATCCGCTTATAAAAGAGATAGTAAAGCTAAGCGATAAAAAATACCGCAAGCTGTACGGTAAGTACGTCGTTGAGGGCATAAAACCTGTAAAAGAGTGTATTTTAGCGGGCTGTAAAATTTTGAATATAGTGTGCGTTGAGGAACTTGAAAGCGAGTTTGACGGCGCAATTTGCGTTTCAAGAAGCGTTTTTGAAAGTATTTCAAGCGAAAAGACGCCACAGGGCGTTATTGCAGTAGTTGAAATACCTCAAAACGGGCTTAAACCGCCAGTTAACAGCTGTATTCTTCTAGACTGTTTGCAAGACCCCGGCAATTTAGGCACGGTGCTCAGAACAGCCAACGGCGCAGGATACAACGAAGTTTATTTAATTAACTGCACTGACCCGTATTCGCCCAAGGCGGTGCGCGCAAGTATGAGCGGTATTTTCTTCGTCAAAATCTACCAAGGTTCCAAGGAAGAAATTTTAAACACACTTGCAAACGTTCCGATTATTTGCGCCGATATGGACGGAGAAGATATATTTTCGTTCACTCCGCCTGAAAAGTTTTGTCTTTGCATCGGCAACGAGGGCGGTGGCATAAGCGATGAAGTTATGAATACGGCGCAATATAAAGTGAGAATTCCTATGCAAAACACCTGTGAAAGCTTAAATGCAGGCGTTTCTGCAGGAATTGCAATGTATCAATTAAAGTACAATAAATGAGGTAAAAGTATGTCAGGACATTCTAAATGGCACAATATACAAGCTAAAAAAGGTAAGACCGACGCGGCGCGTGCTGCGGTGTTCACTAAAATAGGCAGGGAACTTGCCGTTGCCGCAAAGGGTAACCCTAACCCTGATACCAACTCCAAGCTTGCCGACGTTATAGCCAAAGCAAAGACCGCTAATATGCCCAACGAAAATATTAAGCGTTCTATTGCGAAAGCGGCTGGCGAAATGGGCGACAAGGACTATAAAGAGCTTACTTACGAAGGCTACGGCGTTGCAGGTTCTGCAGTAATCATAAAAACGCTTACAGACAACGTAAACAGAACTGCTGGCGATATCCGTTCTGCAATGGGTAAGTGTGGCGGACAGATGGGCGCAACCGGTTGCGTTTCTTATATGTTCGACAATAAGGGCGTTTTCGTAATCGAAAGAACCGTTAAGCTTGACGAGGATACTATGATGGAGTATTGCCTTGAAGCAGAGGCGGACGACTACGTTGTGGAAGACGACGTTTACGAGGTTTACACCACGCCTGAAAAATGGTCGCAAGCCAGAAAATACTTTGAAGAAAAGGGTGTAACCTTCCTTGAAGCGGAAATAAAAATGATACCGCAAAATTATATTACCTTGGAAGGCGACAAGCTTGAAACGTTTACCAAAATGCTTGATAAACTTGAAGAGCTTGACGACGTTCAGTCCGTTTACCATAACGTAGAGCTTCCTGAGGAAGACGAAGAATAAAATAATTAACACCGCTTAATAGCGGTGTTTTTTGTATAAATTTTTAGCCTTGGCGCAAGATATTATTACAAGCGTAACGCTTTATTATATATGGGCTTGTTTGTTAAAACGCTTTTCTTGGCGTTTTTGCGAATGAGCGGGGGAGTATTCTTTTTTTGAATACTCCCCAACGTATTTTTTGGGACTTTGCTAAATAAAATAGTATATGCAAAAATTTAACAGAGCAAAAATTTCAAAAATATTAATATTTGCGTTATGTCTTGCAATCATAATTGCCGTGCCTATTATGGCGGTTTTACAGAAGCGTGAAGCAAAAGCCGACGAAGAGATGACGGTTCTTTCACTATGGCAAATTGACAGCTTTGAGGGCGGAAGAGGGTCGCGCGCATCTTACTTACAAAATATAGCCGACGAATTTTCAAAAAAGACTGGCTGTTACGTTATCGTTACGGCTATTTCGGCAGAGTCGGCCCGCAACAACTTAAATAACGGCGCACAACCGGACTTAATATCGTACGGCGCTGGTATTTACGGTATAGAAAATTATATTAAAGGTAAAACGCCATATTTCACCTGGTGTAACGGCGGTTACTGTTTTTTGTCGCTTGATACCTCGGCTAATTTTGAGGATATAACTGCGGAAAACGCGGTAATAAACGGCGGTGTAGACAATTACGTTGACGCGGTAGCGCTATTATGCGGTATAAACGGTGCTGTTAAAGAAAAGCCAACAGGGGCGTACGTAAGCTTGATTAACGGTAAATATAAATATCTTTTGGGAACTCAACGCGATATTTATAGGCTTAAAACGAGAGGGGCAGAGTTTTCTGTAAAACCGATAACGCAATTTAACGACTTATATCAAAATATTTCAATAACCTGTGAAGGCAAAAAGGCAACAATCGCACAACAATATATCAAGTTTCTTCTTGAAAATAGCGATAAAGTAGCAAAGCTTGGATTAATGTCGGAATCTAAGTCGCTTTACGACGACGAAATGCGGTTAATGGAGGGGCTTACATACGAAACGCGTCTAATATCTCCAATAAGCCAAAACACAAAAAGCGAAATTGATTCGGCAATAATTAATTGTGATATAAAAAAATTGAAAAATTTACTTAATTAATTGAAAATACTTCAAAAAAATGGTATTATAGTAGAGGTGAAATTTGCGTTGGGACGATAAACTCTTAAACCGAGTAATTACGGAAGACGATTTCAGCTTTTCAAAGCATACAACTTACGGTTTGGGCGGAAAGGCTAAAAGAGCGTATTTTCCTAAAACCGTTGACGAAGCAGTTGCTGTATTTAAATATATCCAAGAAAGCGGAGATAAGTTTGCAATACTCGGCAACGGCTCAAATATACTTGCATCTGACGGATATTTTGACGGCGCTGTAATCTGCACTAAGTATTTACAGGGAATAGAGTTTGAGGACGGAAATATTAACGTTTTAGCAGGAACTACCGTGCCAAGCTTATTATCTTTCTGCGTAAAAAACGGTTTAAGCGGGCTTGAATATCTTGCCGGAATACCTGCAAGCGTTGGCGGGCTTGCCTTAATGAACGGCGGAATTAACACAAACCACATTGATGCAAACATCGTCTCAGTAGACGTTTTTGACGGCAAAATACGCAATTTATCTAATAAAAATTGCAATTTTGGCAATAAACATAGTACTATGCGAGACATAATTGCATTAATTTTATCGGTTAAGTTGTTAGTTTCGCAGTCTACACCTGAAGAAGTACAAAGAAATATAGATAATTATTTGAATTTAAGAAAGATACAGCCCAAGGGAAAGAGTTGCGGTTGCGTATTTAAAAATCCGCAGGGTTACAGTGCAGGCAAGCTTATTGACGACGCAGGACTAAAAGGTTTTAAATACGGCTGTGCCGAAGTCAGTAAGGAACACGCAAATTTTATTATAAATAACGGCGCTTGTGCCAACGACGTTTACACCCTTATAAACCTCGTAAAATCAACGGTTTACGAAAAATTTACCGTAAATCTTGAAGAAGAGGTAGTTTACATAGGTGAATTTAATGTTTTTAACAGCTGATTATCATACTCATACGCCGTATTCTCACGGCAAAAATACCGTTTTAGAGAATGCAAAAGCGGCAAAAGCCAAGGGTTTACTGCAATTGGGAATAACCGACCACGGGTTTAACCACTTACTTTTTGGGCTTAAACGCAAAAATCTTACAGATTTAAGAGCTGAAATCGACGAAGCGGAAAAGCTTACCGGTGTTAAAGTTCTTTTGGGAATGGAAAGTAATCTCATTTCTTTAGACGGCGACACCGATATGAAGGAGAGCGATTTACAGTACTTCGATTTATACCTTTGCGGTATTCACGAGGTTTTAAAATATAAAAAAGTTTCCGATATGTACAACATAATGCTCAAAAACTATATGGCGTACAAATTCGGCAAGGCTCCTTCACAAAAGGTCATTGACAAGACCACGAAAGCCTATATAAATGCAATAAAAAATAACCCTATAGACGTACTAACCCATATTAACTATAAATGCTATTGTAATTTGGAAGAAGTTGCGAAGTGTTGCGCCGATTACGGCACCTATATTGAAATAAATACAAAAAAACGCCACGTTTCCGCCGAAGAATTAAACAGAATGGCAAGTACGGGCGTAAGGTTCGTAATCGATTCCGACGCGCACTCTGCAGACAGGGTTGGCGATACGAAGATAGCAGAGGAGCTTTTAAAAGAGGCCGATATCCCGTTTGACAGAATAGATAACATCGACGGACGGCTTCCGAACTTCAGATTTAAAGAATATAAGGCAAAAAATTTATAAAATGCAGAATTTTACCGAAGAAATCAAAAACGAAATATCGTCTAAGCCCGCCCTCGGAAGAGATAACGCACGGGCATTTTTGTCTGCCTTTATCAGAACAAGCGGTAGCATAATTTCACGCGGGGGCTACTTCGGGTTTGAACTCGTTACCGAAAACGAGCGTACCGCAGAATTTTTTCTTTCTATTTTAGAGGAGACTTTCGGGCTTAATTTAACCGTTTCCGGTGCAAAATTCGACCTTTTGAGCGGAAAAGACAAATTAGCTTTTGAATGTGCCGACGAAAAGACCGACAAATTATTAAAAGAACTTAAAATCGTAGGAGAGGACGATGACGGAAAGTATTTGATTTTCGGCATTGACGAAGAAATAATTTCGGAAGAAAGCGGAAAATTAGGCTTTATAAAAGGTTCGTTTTTGGGCGGTGGCAGTTGTACTTTGCCTGAGGAAGGCATTTTCAGCCGTACAGGCTACCATTTTGAGATAGTTTTCTCAAATAAGCTTACCGCAAGCGATTTTTGCGACCTTCTGTGCGACTTTGAAATTCTTGCAAAGCTCGTCGTGCGCAAGGATAAAGCGGTTGTATACGTCAAGAGTAAAGCGGTTATATCAGACCTTTTAGACGTTATGGGTTGCGACAGAGCGCTTGACAAGCTTAATAAACTCATAGAGTTTAAGGACAGGCAGAACAACGCAAACAGGGTAAACAACTGCTCGGTTTCAAACATTGATAAGACAGTTACAGCTTCTGTAAACCAGGTAAAGGCAATTGAAATTATTTCTCAAACAATAGGGCTACAAAGTCTGGATAAAAACCTTTTTGAAGTCGCAGAGTGTCGCCTTGCCGATAAAAACGCCTCTATGCAGGAGCTGGCTGAAAGGCTTAATATTTCAAAAAGTTGTTTAAATCACAGAATGAGAAAGCTGAGCGAGCTTGCAAATTCGCTTGTAGATTGAGGAAACACATATGACGGAATTCGTACATTTACATCTCCATACCGAGTATTCGCTACTCGACGGGGCCTGTAAAATCGATAACTTAATAGAGCATTGCAAGAAAAACGGCATTGATACCGTGTGTATTACCGACCACGGAAATATGTACGGCACGCTTCAACTTGCCGAAAAAGCTTATCAGGCGGGAATTAAATACATAATCGGCTGTGAATTCTATATGACTGCGAATATGCACGATAAATCATCAAACACGGCTGAGCATTTAATTCTTCTTGCAAAGAATAAGGCAGGGTATAAAAATCTCGTTCAATTGGACTCAATGGCGTTCGTCGACGGGTTCTATTATAAACCGAAGATAGATTACACGGTGTTAAAGGAACACTCTGAAGGCGTAATCTGTCTTTCTGCTTGTCTTGCCGGCGGTATTCCCAGAAGACTGCTTGCGGGCGATTATGAGGGTGCAAAAAAGCTTGCGCTTGACTTAAAAGACACTTTCGGTGAAGATTTTTATATTGAAATTCAGGACCATGGCATAGACGAAGAAAGGAGGGTTTTACCGCTCTTAATCCGCCTTGCCGAAGATATAGGCGTTGAGCTTGTTGCAACAAACGACGTGCATTACATTGAAAAATCTGACGCAGAAATGCAGGACGTTCTGATGTGCATTCAGATGAAGAAACAGCTTGACGACCCCAAAAGAATGAAGTTCTCAACGAACGAATTCTATTTTAAGACTGCGGAAGAGATGAAAAATCTTTTCCCTAATCTTCCTAAGGCTGTTTCAAACACTCGCGTCATTGCAGATAAAATTACAGAACCCGCTTTTAACCTTGATAAAAAGGGCTATCCCATAAAGGATAAAACGCTTATTCCCGAATACACGCCCTCTGACGGTACAACCGCAGAAGAATATTTAAGAAAGCTCACTGACGAAGGCTTAAAAGCCCGCTACGGGGATAAGCTTTCACAAAAAGAGCTTGACAGGGCAAAATACGAGCTTGATATTATCTGCGGTATGGGCTATGCCGACTATTATTTGGTCGTATGGGACTTTATTAACTGGTCCAAAGAGCAGGGAATACCAGTAGGACCGGGAAGAGGCTCTGGCGTAAGTTCAATTGTTGCTTATTCCATAGGAATAACCGACGTTGAACCTTTGCAATACGACCTTCTTTTCGAGCGCTTTTTGAACCCCGACCGTGTATCTATGCCCGACTTCGATATTGACTTCTGTACGGACAGGCGCGAAGAAACTATTGAATACGTAAGGCAAAAATACGGGGTGGAAAACGTTTGCCAAATTGTAACTTTCGGCACCATGGCCGCCAAAAACTCAATAAAAGACGTAGGCAGGGTAATGCGTGTTCCCTATTCGGAAACGGACAGACTTACTAAGATAATGGACGGAAAAACGTCCATAGGCGACCTTCTCGGCCGTCGTATTGAGGGTGCAAAGGCAAAATACGAAAAGGAAACGGACGAGGATAAAAAGGCGGACTTAGAGAGTAAGTACCAGGAGCTTAAAGCCGTAAGAAATTCCGAATTCTGCGAAATTTACGAAACAGACGACGTTTTGAAAAGAGTTATAGATATGGCTCTTAAAATAGAGGGTATGCCCCGCCAGACGGGTATGCACGCAGCCGGCGTAGTTATTTGCCAGAAGAGAATAGCGGACAACGTTCCGCTTTCGAGAAACGGCGAGGATGTAACCACGCAGTTCGTCGCAAAAGAGATTGAAGCGCTTGGTATGCTTAAAATGGACTTCCTTGCGCTTGTAACTTTGACCGATATAAAAAAATGTATTGACTATATTAAGGAAGATTTCAGCAGAGAAATTGACTTTAACAAAATAGGTTACGAAGACAGCGGTGCGTACTCACTTATCTCCGAAGGAGATACGGACGGGGTGTTCCAGCTCGAAGCCGGCGGTATGAAGAGGTTTATGAAGACCTTAAAGCCCGACACTTTGGAAGACTTAATAGCGGGCGTATCGCTCTATCGTCCCGGCCCGATGAAGTTTATTGATTCTTTCTGTGCAAGAAAACACGGGCAAGAACCTATAACGTACGACTGCGACCACGAGAGAAAGATTTTACAGGTTACTTACGGCATACCGGTTTATCAGGAACAAGTTATGCAGATTTTCCAGGACCTTGCGGGCTTCTCTCTCGGTGAAGCAGACCTTGTGCGCCGTGCAATGGGTAAAAAGGATAAAAAGACCCTTATGGCGCAGAAAGAAAAGTTTATAAACGGCGGTGTAAGCGATATAAACGGCAGTACTATCGTAGGTTGCGTAAAAAACGGAATTCCCGCGGAAACCGCTAACAAGATTTTCGGCGATATGGAAGGCTTTGCTTCCTACGCGTTCAATAAATCGCACGCGGCCGCATACGCTACGTTGGCATACCAAACTGCTTGGCTTAAAAGGTACTATTGTAAAGAGTTCATATGCGCACTCTTAAATAACAGGCTCAACAAGATAGACGAAATTACAAAATACGTACTCTATCTTAAGGATAAAAAATACAAAGTTTTCCCGCCGGACATCAATAAAAGCCGTACTGTGTTCAAAGTAGAAAAAGACGGCGTGCGCTTCGGGCTTTCCGCACTTAAAGGCGCAGGTCAGGCGGTTGTTGACAGCATTATTGCAGAGAGGGAAAAGAACGGTGAGTTTAAAAGCTTCCCTGACTTTGTTACACGTTGCATTCAGGATTTAAATTCGCGCCTTGTTGAAGGGCTTATCTATGCCGGAGCTTTTGACGAAATGGGTGTGCCCCGTTCGCGTCTTGCGCTCGTTTACGAAGACCTTTGCACCCGCGCTAAGGCAATAAGCAAGCAGAAGAGCGGCGCGCAAATGAGTCTTTTCGGCGACTTTATAGAAGACGAAACGCTTGAAGTTGAGTACCCTAACGTTCCCGAACTTGAATTAAACGAAAAGCTTGCAAAAGAAAAGGAAGTTTTGGGCGTTTACGTCAGCGGACACCCCTTCGAGAAGTTTATGCATATCATAGACGGATGTAACTTCGACTGTTCGTTTATGAACGACTACGTTGAAGACGAGGACGGAAACCGCACTTATAACCGCATTCAAGACGGTATGCGCATTACTATGGCGGGCATTATAAGCTCGTTCAGGCGTACGACAACTAAGCGTACGGGTGCGTTTATGGCGTTTTTGAACTTAGAGGACGTTTACGGCAGTTTGGAGTGCGTATGCTTCCCCGCCATATACGAAAAGGCAAAGCCATATCTCGGTAACGATAAGATAGTTAAGCTTTCCGGTAAGCTTGAAGTTGACCCCGAAAAGGGCTTGACCTGCATCGTTGACGAACTTGTAGAGCTTGACGTAAAATCCGACAAAAAACCCTCAGAAAACAGGGAAGATAAGAAGCAGGAGGTGTTATGGATAAACGCTTCTTCCTTAAACGACGAGGCCTTTGATGAGCTTTTGACTACGCTTTCTAACTACGAAGGGCAGATTTTATGCAAGATTTTGCGCGGTGGCAAGCGTTACAACTTCCCCAATGGAGTAAACTATTGCAGAGGACTTTTGGCGGAACTTTACTCGTTACTTGAACAGAGCGACGTAAAATACGTTGATTAATGATAATTTTTCAAAAAACTCTTGAATTTTTAAATTAAGTTTGCTATAATAAAATTTGAAATGATGAGAATTGGGCTTATGCGCATAGGGGGCAGTTTTTAACTGCGCATAAGAGTGTAACGTTTGGAGGTTTATAATGAAAAGAATAGGCTTGCTGACGAGCGGTGGCGATGCTCCCGGTATGAATGCGTGCATCCGCGCGGTAGTGCGTACCGCAATCTATTTCGGAATGGAAGTTTACGGAATAGAACGCGGTTATCAAGGGCTTATAGACGATGAAATGGTCGCAATGGAAATGCGTTCCGTTTCTGATATCGTACAAAGGGGCGGTACTAAACTCAGAACTGCCCGTTGCCTTGAAATGCTTACAAAAGAAGGGCAGAAGAGGGCGGTAAAAACTCTTGAAGCAAGGGGAATAGACGGTCTTGTCGTAATCGGCGGGGACGGTTCTTTCCGCGGTGCTAAATGCCTTTCCGAAGAATACGGCGTGCCTACTATAGGTATTCCCGGAACTATCGACAACGACCTTGAATACACCGATTATACGCTCGGCTTCGATACGGCTGTAAACACCTGTATTGACGTTATCAATAAGCTTCGCGACACTATGACTTCGCACGAAAGAATTTCAGTCGTTGAAGTAATGGGCAGGCGTTGCGGTGATATAGCCCTGTACGCAGGTATTGCAAGCGGTGCCGAAAT
>JAAUYS010000069.1 GCA_014804995.1 Clostridia bacterium | reverse complement strand
CTTTTAATGGCGTAATAATTTTGCTCATCAACCCCTATAATTATATAGCAGTCTCGCGATACCAAATTGTTGGCAAAACAAATAATATCAAAAAGCAAGTCCTGCTTTTTCTCTGGCAAATACCATTCACGCTTAAAATCCCAATAAGCGCCTTCTTGCTTATAGTTAATAAGTTCTTCTACCTCATTGGTATCTATCAATTTACTGCTACGCTCCACACTTTAATAATGTAATTATTGTAGCATATTTTTAATTATTCAGCAATACTTTGCCTGTCCCATTAATACAAGTTTAGTAAACGATTTATTGCCATTTAAGCACCTGCTTTTAGTTCCTTCTTATATTTATAATAAGAGTTCTTGGCGCAGCCACACAGCTTGATAATGTCAGCGTCATCAAGAGTTCCGCCGAAGTCCTTTGCGTGCTTCAATATTATTGCCTTACATTGTATTGCTTTTTTAGTGGTTAGCTTGGTACCTTTTTCAAGTCCTATTTTGATACCGTTCTTTTTGCTTTCGCGCATACCTTGACTGATTCGACTATGCAAATCACTCACTTCTTTTTCAGCCTGAATAAATGCAGATTTAATCTGTTCTTCTGCTAACGCCATAAGTAAATTATTGATAAGCGCAACGTTTCCCTTAAAATATTCATCTACTGCGTTATTACCGGTCTGAACGGATACTTTAAGCAAATTATTCTTGGTCGATTCAAATATAGAAGTATTTATTAAGGGCTCATTTAAGAATATAAGATTTACCCCTGCATTATACAGAGCTTTATAATCATTAAATCCTTCATCTGCATTTCTTGACATTCGGGATACACTATCAAAAACAATAGTGTCTCCCTTTTCTATTTGCTTTATTAATTTATCCCACAGCGGTCTGTTCTGCGTGGTACCGGTGTAGAACTCTTTAATAAACATTGCAGCAGGGTATAACTCTTTAATGTTTGTTATCTGGCGGGTAATTCGCTGGTGGGTGGTGCTGACTCGGCAATATCCATAAATCATAATAGGCTCCTTTTTAGTATCGAAACTAACTAAACATTCTTTTGATATTAAAATTATGCCGTGTATAAAGTCAAAAGTAAGCCGATTTTAATACAATCTTTACAGACTTACTTTTGATACTGATAATAATTGAATTATTGATTTTATAGCGTACTTATGTTATTATAAAAAAAAAGAATTACGGGAATATAAAACTATGGCAAAAAGGCTCACTTATGAAAAATTAATAGAAGAACGTAATTTAGTACAGCAATATTTCAAATGTACCAATTTATTTGATTTAGATAATCTTATACCTCGCCACGAATCTGAATTAATTAGGGCTCTTGATGAAAAGAATAAGATTGCGGGATTCTGCCAAATAATATTTGATTTGCAAAATACTACTCGTGGTCGCTGCCTCGATAAATACAAATTTTATATGGAATACTCTAAGAAACCTTTGCGTAAAAATAGTGTTTTTACAATAAATGACGCATTGAAAATGTTTGAGATATGCGAGGAGTACAAGCGTGCAACTTTATTTGTATTAGGCATCCTGCTATATCGGGATTATGAACCTGATTCTATTTTTAGCCTAATTGCTGAAAATGTAGTTATCGATAACCGCCAAGAAGCAATAGAAGCGCTGGCACAAGCAAAATATCTTGAAAGTTACGAAGATAAATTAATAAGGCAGGATAAAGCACAAGAAAAAATCAATAGAGAAAAAAAACCGCTTACAGATAAAACTATAAGAAATAATTTAACTTATTCGCAATTCTCAAGATACCCATTAAAATATAACTTTAACTATTTCACAGAACAACAAGCTAATACATTTTGGCACTTTCTTTGCGTGTTGCAAGTTAAGAGAAAAGATTTAGATATTTTTAATAAAAAAAATTTTGAACCTTTTATTAAAGCCTGTATTGACAACCGAAATACACAAACTATTAAAAATGCCCATGATGGCTACTTAAAAATGTGTACTAATGAATACAACAAAGCACAGCTAAATGAATTACTGAGAAAACCAGATTATTATAAAGAACAATATGGTGAATTGGATTATAATTATGCTTTGCAATATTATAGTGAATTGGTAAATAATCAAGAAAGTAATGAAGAACCAGAGAATATTTTAGAAGAAAGCATTATTGAAGATATAGAAGATTTTTGGCCTAACGAACAAGAATGTAAGACCTTGCAACAAATGTATTGTTATAAAGAAAATGCTTTGGTAAATTCAATAGCTTCTTTGCTTCACGTTATTAAAGAACAAGGTCGCATACTTGCCTATTATCTAATTCCAGAAAAACGTATAAAACTTGCCGACCCTCCTATATTGGACGGTATTAGTGGAGACGAGTATATTATTCAGCCTCAATTAAAACGCCCCATAGATAGTATTATCCATCATCTTACTCACTTTGCAAATCGATATAATGATGAAAAACATAAAAATCAATATGATGAAGCCGACAAGATTGTATTTCGGTGGCTAACACCAGAGTATAACAATAGCGCAAAATTGAATTGTTTTATTCATCTTGTTTTAAATTTGCAAATGAACGGTTTAGAGATAATAGAACAAGCTACATTCTCTAAAATTTTTGATAAACAAATACAACAATTTAAGGCAAATAAGCCACTATTGCCTGATAATGATGACTTCTTTTTGGCAATGGAACATTTCAATAGCGATAAAGACTGCTTATTGCGTGAAATTGCTATTCTTATAGAAGAAGGATATAAATACCACGAAATTGAAGATTATTATAAAAGTACTTACAAATTAAATAGCCAAAAACCTAATTTTAATTAATAGTCAAAAATAAAAAAGCGGTTGCAATTATACAAAAGCAACCGCCTTTTATTATGTGTTTTAGATAATCTTATACAGAACAAACCCAGAACTCATTATTTGAGTTGTGGCAAGCCGTGTTCAATACAATTAGCAAATTAATTAGCTTTAAATACTGTGTCATACGGCTTAAATATGTGCTATTTAAGTCCTTTTGATATTGCATAGCATTTTTATTTAACTAACTTTGCTATAACTGTACTCGTCAAAACTTTTCAAGCTCGCTACTTCAAACTCATACTCATAGATATATTTTGTTTCAACATCTGTTCCATTAAACTTTTGCAGCACCCAGCGTCCAGAACTTTTGAACGAAATATAAGTGAGATTTGTGCAACCCAAAAAGGCACCGTGCCCTATAAAGTCTACATCAGAGCCGATTTCTACGCTTGTAATATAACCGAAATAACGAAAAGCATAAGGTTCTATTCTCGTTACACCTTCGGGAATAACAACTTTGGTTAAATGGTTGCCATTGAGAATTAATCTCTTATCGGTATCACCGTATTGTGTAAGATTTCCGATGTTTTTTATTGAGCACCAATTTGCAATATCACTTATGTAGATTTTGTCCAAGCTATTACACCCATAGAACGCATATTCGCCTATTTCGTGAACACTGTTACCTACCGTTAAATCCGTTATGCCGCTACAAAGATAGAACGCACGAACAGAGATAACTGTTACGCTATCGGGTATCGTAACGGTTGTCAGCAAGGTGCAATTTCTGAATGCCGATTCACCGATTTCTTTTACACTGTTAGGTATAGTTATGCTTGTAATACCACTACACTCATAAAAAGCAAAGTCTCTGATACTCGTTATGCCGTTCGGGATTATCAAATCACCTTCTATTGTATTTCCACCTATATATAACTGCCTATTAGTTTCCCCTGAATATAAAATATTGGTAGCTATATCAAGTGTTAACCAACCGGTAAGGTTACCTGTATAATTAATATTGGTAAGACTTAAACAATTATCAAAAGCGTACGCACCAATTTCTTTTACACTGTTAGGTATGATTACGCTTGTAATACTGTTACAACGATAAAAAGCATATTCGCCGATTATAGTGATATCGTTCGATATTGACAAACTACCTTTCACTTCGCTGCCACTGATAAAGAGTTTCTTTGAATCTTTTCCGTAGCGCATAAGTGTGTTCAAACTTGATATGGTAACCCAACCTTTTAAGTCTCCGGTATAGTAAATATTTGTTATATTATTGCAGTTATAGAACGCCCCACCTTCAATATTTGTTACATTGCTTCCTATCGTGATATTTGTTAAACTACTGCAATTATAAAAAGCTGTCGCCGAAATTGTTTTCAGTTCGCCTACTATTACCACATCAGTTAATTTATTACAATCCTGAAATGCGGACTGACAAAGTCCTACGGTGTCGGAACGCAACGTTACGCTTGTTACACTCTTATAACAATCAACAACCCAATTATTGACATAAAAAACACTATTCTCAATTTCCAAAAGTTTATCGCAACCACTGAAAACGTCCGGCATAATATTTTTTAAAGCGGAACCAAAAGATATATCAACAAGTGCTGAGCAACCATTAAAAGCGTCTGTTTTAACAGTTTCTACATTATCACCGAATATAACGCTTTCAAGTTTAGTACAGCCTTTAAATGCATTGTAGCCAATTTCCGTAACACTGTCTGGAATAATAACACTGACAGCATTCTTAAATCCGCTTCCTTTGTCGTATGCAACCCCGAAATTCGGGTCATATACATTACCTGCTGTTTCTATTGTTTTTACAGGTAAACCACGATAAGAAGACGGTATTATAATGTTAACGTCATTACATTGCGAAGATAATCCCGTACACGCATAGTACGATTCATCGTTGGATAGCTTAAATTCTAATCCAGACGTTGCTATAAGCTGCGGTATTGTTTCTTCTTCGGTAATAGAACAGTCTTCACGAGAGCAACTGTGTGTCTTTTTCCCGTTGCGGTCTACTGTTGCAGAAGTGGTTATTTCCCATCCACTCCAATTGTGTCCGAGTGGCTCGCCGTAATTAAACGTTTTGTCATTGTGGGCATTGCACCATTCACACATATAGTAATACTTTGCAGGGGTAGTACAAGTTGCGCCTTCGGCACAATAATTAGCAACTTGACGATTATACTTATGGTTGGCAATTTCGCCGTATTCAAATGTTTTAGTACCGTGTTGACCGCATTCAGAACATTTATAATAATATTTTGCAGGTGTTGTACAGGTTGCCTCTTCTGCTATATAGTCAGTAGCTTCAACTATAAGATTATGGTCCGCAGGCTCGCCGTATTCAAAAACTTCATAGCCTGATTCGCCACAATATAAGCACGAAGTGTGATATTGTGCTGGTGAACGACACGTAGCTGTCTCAAATAAATATTTCTCGTCGGTAACTTCCGCACTAAAATCGTGCAAACCAGGGATAGGCTCACCCACTTCAAATATTTCATCACCTTGCTTGTAGCACGTATCACAATAATAATGATATTTAGCGGGAAAAGTACAATTTGCATATTCGACTAAATAAAGTGTTTGTTCATTTACAAAGTGATGTTCTCCAATCTCTCCATAATAAAACGTATCCCAACCCGAGCTTTCGCCACAATAAGAACAGGTTTTAGCATACATTGCCGGATGTTCACAATCTGCTTCTCTTATAAGATTTTGAGGTTCGGGAATTTCTTCTCTGAAATTGTGCTTTGAAGGGTCTGGTTCACCGTACTCAAAAGTAGCCCCCGTTTCTCCGCACACTAAGCAGGTAAGAGCGTATATAGCAGGGCGGTTGCACGTAGCTGCTGCAACAACAACTTGAGAATCGGTTTTATCTTTGTCAAACACGTGCTCGTGTTTGGAAGGACCGTTGCTGCCACCACCGCTATCGCTGCCACCACCGCACGCAGACAAACCAAAAGCGCAAGCTACTACGGATACCAAGCACAATAAGATTAGACAGATTTTCTTTTTCATTGTTTACCTCCAACTACAATTAAAGTAAAAAAATAATGCCGCCTCTATACGAAGCGGCATATAGCTATACCTCTCGCATAGTTTGCGACACTACTCAATATTACCTGCGTTGCGCTGTAATAGTTGCGATACCGTATAAACTACCGATACTATGTCTATTACACACGCAAAAAACACCAAAACGCAGGGCTTTGGAAAAAATTGAGTATTGTCGCATATTTATTATACCAAATCGCAATCAAAAAGTAAATAGTTTTAATGCAAAAAGAAGGCTACCGCAAAAATAGCGATAGCCTTCTTTTTGATAGCAAACCAATGAAAGCGTTATTGAATTTTATACAGAGCTTTTTCAAGCTCGTTTAGAGACTTCATTTAATTTAGCGGACTTTTTATAATCTAAAATCATTTTTTTCAATCTTGGTAAATTTCGTAGTGTTTTGTCTTTCAGTCCAAAATGTTCCGCTACCGCTTTTCTGCTGACTTCGCAGTTCAACAGAATGTAATCATTGAACTGTTTACAGCACTTGTCATCAATAGTCGCCCAATCCCATTTAGGGCATTTATACGGCTGTACGTTGGATTTGGATTTATCGTAAGTGCCTAATAAAATCTGTCTTACTACCTCGTGGTTGACATTCATTATATCTGCTATTGCTGCATAGCTTTTTCCCTGCTGCCGTAGCTCTCTGACTTGCCTATCAAACATAATATGCTTAGGCACAGTAAACCCCGAACAAGCGCATAAATCTTCGCTAGTTACATCTTCAAACATAGCGATTAGCGATATATCGTATGGGTTAAAATAATTATTTCTGAATACATAGGCAAGCCGCTGTTTGGTTATATCATAAGACTTTAAGCCGTTAAAATATTCTGCCATATCTCTGTTAATCTCAACTAAATAACGCTGCTCCCCACGCGGCGATACATAATTATTTTTCAGCTTAACTGTGAGATAGTCTCCTATAAATATATCACTGTCTAAATTAAGCGGTTGATGAAGCAAATCATTTATATATTTAGCCACTCTTAAATTAATATTATCGGCTTCGTATTCTACCGCTGCACCTATTCCGTTCTCGGTTATAATCTGCTCTAACGGCATTAAAATACAATTCCGCTGCTTTGAGTTCGGTATCGCTGTATCGACCAAATCGCAGTTATGGAATGGGCATACGTGAACGGACGGAATTAAATGCTGAATATGGAAATAACACTCACCGTAACGCTGTCTATCTTCTTCCACACATTTAGGGCAATACCTTAAATAGTAATTATTCTTGCCGTTAGGTATAGGCAAATACTTATGAATAAAGGGTTCATTTTTAATTGCGTATTCATAGGCTTTTATCTTCCTTTCCTTAGGTAGAAATCTTGCATAGTACGGAAATAACGTATGTTCTAACAATAGCTTTTTATAGGGGATATATTCTTCAAGCGTCTTTCTGAAATCGTCATTCAGAACATTGATAAAATTATATTCTGGGACTTCGCACCACCGACTGAACACTTCATTTGCAAATCCCCTGTGCCATACGTAACCGCTATGACAGTAAAGCCGACAAAGATATGAATATACGCTTTCATCTGGATAAATAGGCACAAGAAATTTTATCATAGTTTTATATATTCCACGTTGATATTATCTTTAAGCAAGGATATAAATCTATTAAAATCTTTCCCTACTCGTTCACGTATGCGGTATAACAAGTACTGTTTATCAATGGGTACTGTTTCGGTTTCTCTTACTTCTGTTACTTCCTTCTTAACAGACACTTTGAATTTATCTAATTCTATGTATGGTGCCATAGTTGAAAAATTATCTTTAAACGTTGCTTCAAATGCTGCCGGTGTCAATTCTTCTTTACCACTTAATATTGCGTTCCGTTGTGTTTCCGCAAACAGGCAGACGAGCATAGACGGAATACCGTTTGACAGCTTGTATAAGAGCCTTGCTAACTCGGCATTGAATTCTACTTTTTTCAAGGTGTACTGATAGTTAAACAGTATCCGTACGAAGTTAAAATAATAGTCGTCATATTCCATTTTACTAATAGAAATACCTATTGTCCGGCGGCTCATATATTCTTTTGTTTCAAAATATCTGTTAGCCGATTCGTTACCGACAAAGCAAATTGCAATGTTGGACTGATTCACAAGCTGGGTTAAATAATTTATAAGCGTGATACCTTTCCTACTGTCATTTGCAACCCGTTCAATCTCATCTATGACAAGAACGGCAACGTGATTAATCAGTACGTTACTAACCGCAGCCAGAAGCGCGTCCACAGTCGTTGTAACGTGCCTATTTGACACAAAATAACTTGTGTTAAGCAATCTATCTACTTCTTGTAGAATTGAATATAACAAGCTCTTAAAGCTACCGTCGGCAACGCATTCAATGAACAAGACGGGAATAATTTCCCGATACGGATTTGAGCTTTTTAGTATTTTATCTGTGATAATTTCCGAACATCTTTGAACACTTGAAGTCTTTCCAAGTCCCGCCGTTCCGGTTATTCTAAACGATTCCAAACCACCTATAATGCCGTAACGCTTTAAGCCCTTAACAGCTCTGAAATTGTCGTTCTGTAAGCCAACTTCCAATAGCGTATTTTTCTTTTCCAATGAATTAAGCAAGGCCAAATATAATCTATTATAAATATCTGGTGCGCTTCTGCTCGGTATAAAGATTTTATAAATATCAAGAAGCGCCGTTAGCCTGTCTGGAATATCAGTTATGCCTTCCCGATAGGGCGGTAATATTGTAAGCGCCTTTATTAGCTCATCACCCGAAAGATATTTATTTAGCTGTTCTTTGATATTATCCATTGTCGTTACCGCCTTTCTTGATTTCGGTTTTTCTATGTTTGCGGACGTTCTTTACATCTACCTTTTGGGGCAATACTGCACTTGCTATTCTTTCTATCTCTCTGGATAGGTCGATACTTCCTTGCAAGGCAATTTCTTCAACATCTCTTTCACCTTGTCTTTTTCGCTCTTTCAGGGCTTGCACTTCTTCAAAATCCATATCCGCAAAATACGTTTCTATAATCTCGAAAGGGGTGTAAATTCCGTTTTCATATAACCATACTTTGCTTACATTTTCGGGGTTATAAGCTACAACACATTCACCGCCTTTTAAGTATCTTTCGGTATAGTCTAAATTTTTATATCGCAGCTTGTTTACATTTAATCCGTCTCTCTTAAAATAGCCTGTGCCTCTGGGCAATAGTGTAAGCCGTAGCAACTCTTCATCTACTTTTATCGTATTGTTTTTACTTACCTGTAAGCAGTAATTCCATAATTCGTTAGCAAAAGGCTGAACATTGCCGACCATATCAAAAGGCAGATTTATTATTCTTTTGGAATTGTACTTTATAATGCAAAGTAAAATTATCTTTTCAAATTCGTTTAGGGTAAGAGCCGCCTTTTTCCGATAGTCCACGCCACCACGTTCCTGATAGTCCTCGAAGATAACGCCTTTATTCGCAAGTTCTTTTTTATATGAACTTTGGATTATGTCAAAAAACTTTTCTACTGCTCCCTTTAATTCTGGACGGTAGGGCGGCAAGTTAATTATTTCTATTCCCAATTCTGCAAGCTGGGAAAAGGTTTCGGACGTATATTCTCTGCCCTTATCCGTGATAAATTTATGGGGTAAACAATTACAATTCCAAGTAGTTAAATCAATATCGATACCAAACTTTTTACAATGTTCTTGCTTCTCTGTAACTATATTTTCTACAAGCCCTACAAGGGACTGAATACCTTTATTAAATCCCAATGAGTAGCCCAAACATAAAGAACTGTAACCGTCCACGCAAGCCGTTAAAGTTGGTCGTCCTAACAGCTCACCTTTGTCATTCACTAAGAATATATCGCATACGGTGGAATCGAACATTCCATAGCCTATTGACGGACAAAAATCCCTTATACCGTTTCCGAGCATTACTCTGTAATTTCTTAAAAACTCGCCTTTGCCTTCTCTTGATATAATCAAATTCTCTTGTTTAACTGTTTTATAGAAATAATAATTGAACTGTCTAAAAGTGGGGACTTTTGAAAGTAGCTTGCCGTGTTCGTCGCAATACCTGTCGTTTAACATTCTGCGGTAGCATTCTTTCAGCGGTAGCTTTAAAGAATTATAGTAATACTTATTTAAAGCCCACCTGAAATTCTTTTCATCTGCTGTCAACTGTCTTTCCGTCTTTATGCTGTCAGGCAGAAAAATACAAATATTTTGAAAGGCTAAATAATCACATAGTCGGCTTTTAATTGTCGCCTTGCTTATACTGAACTTATCGGCACACAATGCTATTGCCTTGTTCCGCTCATAGTCGTTATGTAGAAAGGGGATTATCAAACTAATACTGCCGTACTTGCCATGAATAATCTGTTTTTGCGGTTGGGTTATATTATCATAGCCCACTAAATTTATACCGGCTGCTTCTTTTAAATCTTCTTCACTTACTTGCTCGGCGTTAACAAAAAAATCTATGCCCACCCAGCGGGGCATAGTTCTTTTAATACAGTCGATAATCTGTATGCCGCTATTATCTACGGCTAAAACACGGTATATCGTATTATCTATTTTGAATAAGTCGTTATTCTTCATCATTGTAAATCTTTTCTAAAATCTGCTGTATTTCTTCTTCGGCTGCACCAGCAATTTCAAGTGCTTCCCGTGTTCCACACTTCGGACAAATATATGTTGCGTTATCATCTCTTGACAATGCCGGTCTTGCCGTGTAATGACTTCCACACTTCGGGCAGATGTTTGGAATTCTTTTATTTGCTTTCATTGAGCACTATCCCCCAATCATTTATTCCTTTGGATAACCAGTAATTACGACTTGCGTCAAGCATTTTAATTACTTGCGGTCTTAACAGTTTTTCTTTATAGACACATTCCCGAACTAAAATATCGCCGTTAGTTTTTACGCAATAGAAATCTGTTGTGTAGGTATCGCCGAGCTCACATTCATCAATGGAAACGTTGCACTTGATTTCTGCTATATCGTTATTGCCGTCTAAATACTCACCGTACTTATATTGCAAGTCATTATAGGCGTAAAAGATACATCTACACTTGTTTAATTTCTTCTTTAAAGTTACGCTGTGTGTGCTCTTATTTCGCATTTGAAATCTTCCTTTTATATGCTGATAATACTTGTACTTCTTCTTTTAATTGAATTTGTACCTGCAAGCGATACATATCAATTTCGGTCTGGCTTTTTAATTCCAAAGGCACAGGGAAGGTTTTAACGTAAACTATGTTTTTGCGTGTTCTTGGGTGTTTGCCACTACAACGACATTCAAAACGTAGCTCACCAAAACGATTATATCTTTCTTTGACATACATAATCTATAACTTCCTTTTTTCTTAAAACAGCGATTTTAAGAAGATTTAATTTTCATTTTAAGAAGATTTTTTTCTTAAAATTTATTAAAAAGTTCTTAATTTGAATTAAAATCTTCTTAATTTGATTAAATTAGGCGTTTTAATATGTAATGTTGCGGGTCCGCCTGTTGGAAAGAGTACAGAATTGGCTGTTAGGCTGGGGGTTGATGTTGGGTAGATTTGTTGGGCTGGTAGATGTTATATTGGTATTTAATTGTAGTGTGT
>JAAUYS010000068.1 GCA_014804995.1 Clostridia bacterium | reverse complement strand
GTTACGCTCGCCGATGAATTGAAAGGCGACACACTTTTGGGTATGGGATTCAAACTCAAGACCTACCGCAAGTCTCTGAACGGTCTCGTGGACGAGGTGGACACGACGCTCGGCGAAATCTGGTGTACGCTCAATCCGAATGACCCCGACCACTTCGCGCCGCAGGTCTTCCAACAGTCGTCCTATGTGAGGGTGGAAGCGCAGACCACGAATCCGTCCACAGATCCGATCACCGAAGCGAAGAAAGCGTCCGCTACGGCGGGGTCTCTTAAGTTCACCGCACTCAAGGCGGGAGCGGCGGGCAACAGCATCTCGGTCGCGGTCGCTCAGACCACGGAGCAGACGGGAGAACTCGTTACGGCGGACATCACCACCTACGACAAGGACGCGCTCACGGTTACGGCGGACATCGAGGTTGTGGCGGGCGACGAAGTGAAAGTGGCTTCGGAAGACAGTAGCTTCACGGCGCACGTCGTGTCAGTGGCGGACGGCGTGATCACCCTCGACCAGTGGTCGGAGGAAGACTTTGAGCCTACTATCATCAGCCACGATACTCGGGCTTCTAAGGTACACTATGACATCACGGTCTTGCAGTCGGGTACGGAAGTGGCGACCAAGAGTTTCGACGCGCTCGCGGACGTGGCGGACTTGCCGCTCGTCGCGGTCGAGCACGTAACGGGAGAAGAGGAACTCAGCACGTTCGCCCTCACGGGCGGCGAAGACGCGGTCTATCCCACCATCGTGCCCTCTCTCCCAGTCGACCAAGAGGGATACCTGTCGGGCGGCACTAGGGGAGATATCGAGTGGGATTTCCACGTCCTCGACCCCTACCCTATCCGTATGCTCGCCCTCTGCGAGAGCGCGAACGATTCTCTCCAATCCTCTCTCGAGCAGTACTGCAGGAGCAGGGAAGACAATCCTATCGCGGTGCTCGTGCCGCAGTACAATATGCCCACCAAGGAGCGAATGATACAGGCGGGCAACTTCTTCCAGAGGAGCGACGAGGTGGACGCGCTTTATGTCGCCAACTGGCTCGGAGTGCCAGACCCGTTCAGCACCTCACCCGCCGCGCCCGACCGCGAAGTGCCGCCCGTCGGACACGTGATGGGTCTTTGGATCTACTCTATTCAGCAGAACGGTATACACTCTACACCCGCCCGAAAGAACTGCTCGCTCTCCAATGTGAACAGCGTCATCGGGTACACAGCGGGCAAGGATCAGGACAGGACTGACCTCGCCGACGCGGGCGTGAACGTGATACAGAAAGTAGCTGGCAAGGGGTTTCTCCTGCGCAACGCTTTCACGCCGAGCACCGCCGCAGAGTGGCGATACGCCAACGCGGTCATACAGCGCAACTTCATCAAGATTTCCGTGGTGGACAGCCTGCAGGACAGCGAGAACACGCCGAACACGATGCCTAACGTCCGCGAGGACAGAATGGCGACGCTCCAGTTTATGCACAAGATGTGGCGGAGTGGATCGAACGGCAGTACGCGCGAGGGAGAGTTCTTCGGGCAGTACGAGAAAGATGACGGCTCGCTCTCGACAGTGGAAGATGCTTTCGAGGTTGTGGCGGACGCTACGAACAACAGCGTACAGACGCTCCAAGCGGGCGAAAGGAACATCGACATATGGTTTATGTTCCCCGCTCCTGCAGGAAGCATCAAGGTCGGCGTAGGTCTCATCTACAAGGTAGCCGCGTGATATATCTCGGAGCGCAAAGAGGGTATTTCTCTTGCACTCTCGAGTATTAGCCAAGGGTCTAGCCCGTCTAGACCGAGTTAGTGCAAGGAAAATACCTTTCTTGCGTTCGGAGACAATATGCAACAGAACAGTATGGCTGGTAAAGTCCGAGTACTTTACGATGGCGAGGAAATAGAGGGTCTCACCCAGTTCGGCGAAGTGCCGCTCGAGAACAACACGATTGATGTGCCCACTTACAACAGAGTGCACAAAATCCAGTCGGGAGTAACGACTATGCCCGAAGTGCAACTCACCTACGAGACGCGCAGACAGGCGAAGACGCGCAAGTTCTTCAAGGACTACTACCACAACAAGGAGAAGCACGACATTACGATCATTCGTATCGACGCGGACGGCGCAGAATACGACCGTGAGTTGTGGAGCGCGGTTGAATGTGTAAAATATAGCGAGAATGCGTTCGATGCTGGTAGTCCGACATATGCCAGTATCACCATCTCGCTTTTGCCTTACGATATCACGGTGGTCAATTGAAACTGCCGATTCGCATAGATGGAATCGAAGATGTAGAACTGCGCGAAATGTCGGGCGCAGACATCGCCGAGGTCAAGAAATTGGCTGACAACGGCGACATCTATACTTCATTCCTCGCTTTCGCGGTGGGGTGCACCAAGTCCTTGGGAGACATCGAGGACAAGGCGCAGATCCGCGAAATGTATAGGAAAGCCACTTTCGACACGGTCTATGCCGTGGCGGTATTCGGTATGGCACTCACGAGAGGGGTATTCAAGATAGAGGGTCAGTATAAGTGCAAGTGTGGGGCTATAGTAGACCACACGGGTGAGTTCGCAGACTCTCTGCCTACATACGAGTGCCGAGACCCCGAGGACGTGAGCGTAGGGTGCAACGTGGAGATCCTCGACAAGAGGAACGGCGACAAGATATTCTCGGCGAAGACACTCACGTTGAGACTGCCTACGGTGGGCGATCTCATCAACTCATATCGCAAATTTCCCGACGACGAGAGCGAGATGCAGTTCGAGACCTACAAGAAGTGTATACAGACCGTGGACGGCAAGCCCTTTTCGGACAAAGACAAGATGGCGTACGGAGATCTCATCTTCAAGAAAATGGCGTTCAGCGAACTGTCGGCGGTATCGCGCGCGCTGTCGAAGTCGTTCGGCAAGACGGAATGCGTATGTATGAAGTGTAAGCGCAGGTGGTCTGCCGACCTCGACCTCGCGCGTTTTTTCGACTTCGAAGCGGACTAAATGGCATAGTGCCGTTTCGATACACACTACAAGCCATAGACGTGTCGGAATTGATGTTAACGATGGAAGCCATCTCGTTAGCCAGTCTGACACACACGGACGCGAGGTTCTTTCTCCAGTTACCTTGGAGAACGTATGAGAGGATACGAAAGGAAGTAGAAGAATGGAAGACGAAGCAAGATTCCCATTCGACATAAAGAATTTCCAAAAAGCCGTAGATTCTATGGCGAAATCCGTATCCACCATACAGCAAAAGATGGACGGGTTCGGGAAAACTATGACCCAATCCGTCTCCAAGGCTATCAAGGGCGCGACCGCACAGATGGCACTGCTTGTGAAAGGTTTCAAGTCCGTGATGGGCAGTATGCCCGAAATAGGACAGGCATTCAAACTAGCGTCGGGTATCATCAGCAGAGAGTTCTTCTATCCCATCAGGCAGAAGATTATTCCATATCTTCAGAAGATGCTCGACTGGACACGAGACCACAGGACACTCTTCGCCAAGTGGGGGCAAGCGGTGGCAGACACCTTGGGCGTGGTCATCGTGGTGGCGAAGAGCCTGTGGTCTATCTTCAAAGACCTCACCAAAATGCTCGTGGACACCCTGCAGAGGTCTCTCAAGACCTCATTCAACACCTTAGACGAGTTCGTGGCGGTGCTCCAAGTCAAGGTGGCGTTCGCTATGCTCCTTATGGGCGAAGCCATAAAGAAACTGGCGGAGACGGTAACCCCTACGCTAGAGTTCATCGTGGCGAAAGGCGGAGAGGTCATCTCGTTCCTCGGACAGTTGGCTAAGGCGTGGACAATGAATGGTACGTTCGAAGAGTTCGGGGGTATACTCGAGAACATCTACGGAATCTTCGACAAGATAGCGAGGGTGAGCCTAGATGGTCTCGTGGGGTTCTTCGAGGGGTTGCTTACGCCGCTCCAAAACCTATCCGTGCCGCTCGGCAACCTAAAGGACGCTTTCCAGTCTCTGCTCGACATCGTGGGTCTCACGGACGAGGGCGGCTTGCGCAAGGCTCTCACTTGGATAGGCGACTTCGTGGGTAACGTGCTCTACACTTCTATCGAGGGGATATCCAAGGAAGTAAAGACCGTGGTAGGTGGATTCGCAGACCTCATAAAGTACTTCACCGCGAGTAAGGAATTGGGAGACGGATTCTCAAAGGCGATAACTTCTGTATCCAACGCGCTCTCCTCCGTCTACGAGGTGTTCAAGAAACTCGTAAAGTTCGGCACGGACGGATTCGACACGTTCTTCAGTTCGCTAATAGATCCGCTCAAGAATCTAACAGCACCGCTGAACGGTGCGCTCTCCTCGTTCACCTCGCTCACGAACGCCATAGGGAGTATCATAGATACATTCAAGGAACTCTTGGGCATCTTCGGAGACGACGACACGGGCATTAGGGGAGCGTTCTCTTGGCTCGGCAACTTCCTAGGTAACGTGCTCACGGGCATACTCGGTACACTCATCACCCATATCGGCAACGTGTTCTACACCCTCAAGGGTATAGGCGACATCGTAGGTACTCTGATACAGGCGGTGGCGGGCGAGATCAGTTGGGGCGAAGTGCCTGGCAAGATGGCGGCGGCGGTCAAGGACGTGTTCACACACAACTTCGAGACCACCAAGGAGCAAGCCGAGCGGGTGGCGACTAGCGTAACTGGTGCGATCACTGGCGGTAACAAGGAGCAAGCACAAGAGGTTGCACAGGCGACCCAAGAAGCGTTACCGCCGAAGCAGTTAACCGCGCCGACTAGTGGCGTACCCAACTTCGTGCAGAAACAGATGGGCGCGCACTACGATGACGAGGTAAACGACGGCATCGTTACCAAGGACGGCAAGGTTATCCACCTCAATCCCGATGACAACGTCTACGCTTTCAAGGACAACAGTCTGCAGGGCAACAACAACAACGTATCCGTGGAGATGAGAATGGTCTTCAACGTACAGGCGACAGAGGGTGATGCTAAGGCGGTGGGAGTGCAGTTAGGTCAGTCTATCCACGACAGTTTCGTCGATAGGCTCAAGAAGCAGATGATGACGAGGGGGTACTGATGAATCTTCCGTGGTTTATATTCGACCTTACGAACAAGCAACTCATCACGTCAAGCACCGTGCCGACGGGTAGCATAGGCGACGAGAAGAATATAATCTTCGCGGAAACACCCATACTGGGTAACAACTTCTCGCCGCTGTCGAGCGGCTCATTCGGCAACAGGAAGATATCTCTGCAGATACCCATAGTGAACAGAGGATACGAGGGCAACATCGCCCTCATCAACCAGTTCGAACTCTTGAGAAACAAGGCGCAGGGATTCCTCGGTCTCACGAAGAAGAGCCAGTGGGCGGGCAACCCCAAGGTGTTGTACTCGTGGGGTGTGGGGTCTACCCCTCTCGAATATTTCGTTACCAAGTGCTCTATGCAACACACCGTGGAGATGGTGAACGAGGTGGGTCTCCCACAGCATACCATAGTCTCACTCGAACTCACCCTCGACGAGACCTCATTACTATACAAGATAGAGGAGATATATAGGAACGTTTCCGCCGTGCTCGGGGCGGGCACTACCGCACTGCAGGGCATAAGGGGGTACGTATGAGATATTTCAGCGTAGAAGACATCTCGTTCACCAACGCGCTCGGCAGGACGGTGATGATCAAAGACATACTCCCTGTGCAGGAGAGGTCGCAGAATAGCGTGTCCATCGCCATCTCCAAGGACGACGAACTCGACGAGATAGCGACTAGGACGGACATCTACGGCGAGGGATACGAATCGCAGTCGTATGAGATATTCGCCGAGAACATCGAGGAACTCACGCAGGTGGACTTCGATATGAACAGACTAAAGTCCTTGAGGATACCCGAATGACACTGTTCAAGAGGTACAATGACTTTTGGTGGGAAGTGAAGTCCTCGGATATGAAGATGGGAGCGGTAGACGACAACCGCATAATCTCGGCGAGTGTAACCGAAGAGATGGGTAATATGGACAGTTGCGTCATCACTATGCTCGACCCGAACGCCATATATTCCCGAACGTTCAGACCTGGAATGAAATTCACTTTCAACTGGGGTAGTCAGATAGACAAGAGAGGGGCTATTCCGTTCCTCGTAAATTCTCCGTCGGGTAGCGCGGGGTCTGACGGCAAGATTATCTTCAATATGCGCGGACAGGCACTCGGAGACAACGAGGAAGAGCGCATCTACTACAATATAGGCACGAAGATGACCGTGGTGCAGGAAGTGTTGCTCAAGATGGGTATAGTGGACGCGGAAGTGGACTTCGCTCGCGGCACGGAGATAGTCAACAATGACAACAAGATATCACAGCACGAATCGAACTTCCGATTCCTCTCGCGTATGGCGGACGAGTGGCGGTGCGTGTTCCGCGTGGGAGTAACCAAGGCGGGCACGAAGTGTGCGGTGTTCTGCGAGCCGTCCAAACTGGCAACCAAGATGTTTATGAGGAAGATAGTCCTCACCAGTGCGCACTTGGAGTACGGCACAGGTTTTGCCAACGTAATAGAATACTCTTGGCAAGATCAGTCTCTCGACGCGGCGATGGGGGCGGGTGTCAACGTAATATATGTCAACGGCGAGCCGCAGTTCAAGAGGTACATCGCCAAGGACGAGATGGTGGTTACCTACAGACTAGATATGAACAAGGTCTTGGCGGAGTTCAACTCGCAGGAAGACTTCCTCAAGAAAACCCAAGTTACCGCCAACGTGATGAGCGCGAGGAGTTTCAAGGAGGTGGAGAGGTTCTTCGTAGAGGACACCATCACCACCGCGCCGCAAGGGTCGGGGATAACCGTGAGCGTCAGAATGTTCGGAGACATCAATATCACCGCAGGACAGGTGGTTACTTTCGGCGGCGGATTTCCCGACAGGATAGGCGCGAAAGGCAGGACTTGGTACATAAAGAACTGCACTCACGAGATGTCGAGCAGTGGTTACTTCGTCAATCTCGAGGTGGTGGACGCGTTTGTGTTGATAGCGGCGGGGCAGAGTGTAAGATGAATGAATACGAAGCGTTGAGGAGATTGATAGCCGAGAGTATGAGATACACGCTCACATATATGGGCAAGGTGCTCATAGACCTCGACCCCGAGGGCAAGGGCAGAGTGATGATTTCCATACCCTCGCTAGGTATACTCAACGCGCAAGAGGGTGTATGGGCGGACGTGGAACAGCCCATCGGAAAGAACGTGTCTCCGAAGAAAGACGACTGGGTGTCGGTCTACTTCCTCAACGGAGATAGTGCGAAGCCCGTGGTGCGCGGCAGGGTGAGTATAGTCTCGGACAACCTGCCGTCCAACGCGCAGAAGAAGCAGGTATTCTATGAGGACGAAGACACCACCGCCTATTACGACGAGACAGCGAAGAAACTGACCATAGAGACCAGTTATGAGGTGGAGATTACCGCCAAGAACACCACAGTAACCGTGGACGGCGACCTCAAGGCGGAAGTTACGGGCACGACAGAAATCACGTGCGACGACGCGGTAACAGTCAAAGTAGACGGCGACGCAGAAGTGGAAGTGTCGGGAGATACCACTCTCAAGGGCGACGGCGCGCTCAATATGGAGTTCGGGGGCGACGGCACGATAAAGTGCGATGGAGACCTCTCCATAGAAGCCACGGGCAGTGCCACGCTCAAGGGTAAGGACGTTACCCTTGACGGTCAAGCGGGTGTGGAAGCCAAGGGCGCGAAATTCAGTGCTTGCAACGGAGATTTGGAGGTAATGTAGCACTGTCGAGATTCCTCCGACCCGAGAGGGTACTTCCTTTCTCGGCGGTGCTACTTTTTAGATATGGGTAAGGCGATAGCGGTGCAGGGGTGTGTGTTGGACTGCCCCTTTGCGCAGATAACGACACCACCTCAAGCGACCGTTAAGTGTGGCGGAGTGCCCGCTTACGCAGGTACGCTGACGATAGTCATATCGGGCTACAGCCTTAACGGTATGAGCGGGGGGGCAGGAGTAGGTACTCTCACTGGGAGTGCCGTGAAGACGACAATAGGGCATCAGCCAGCAGTGCTTGAGGGAGACAAGACCCTCGCGCCGATTATGGTAACTGGTATGGTGGGCAACAGCAGTGCGACGATGCCAGTAACGGTAACGATATCGAGCGCAGGACAGGTCAAGGTACAGGGGAGTTAGATGCATATAGATCACTTTTTCAATTACGGCAGGACGGACTTGGAGACCGAGATACGGGGAGACGTGGAGATATGTCTCCTCACTCCCTATCGGAAGATGTTCTATATGAGGTCTTACGGTAGCGAGATTTCGGAGTATGAGAACAAGCCCATCACCGAGATAGCCCGCGCACTCCTCAAGTACAACATTACTAAGGCGTTGGCGACGCAGAACACCAACACGACCACGGGGGCTGACGGCACGAGAGACCGCAGAATACTCACCTCGCAGAGCAACATAAACGTAACCACGAACGGGCAGGAACTCAACATACAGGTGGGCTACCTGCCTATGTATAATACGACGAGCAAGGGTCAACTAGACCTTTCATTAGGGGGAATCTAATGACAGTGAATCCAATACAGTATACCAGTAGGACGTACCAGACCATCTTGGCGGACATCAACGCCGACAAGACACTGGCTGACAAGCCCGAATGGTTCAAGAGAATGATAGCGGGCGTGGGCGACGTGCTCTCGATGTGTCTCGACGCACAGGCGAACAACTGCTATCTCGAGACGGCGTTTACGAGAGACGCGGTGAAGAGGTTATGCTCGCTCATAGGATACAAGATGGGGGTGCGCACCACAAGTAGCGGACTGCTCAAGTTCTATCTATCCGACAGTACCCTCTTTCCCTACACGGTCTCGAAAGAGGACTTGTGCGCGGTCTACGGACGGGTGTCGTCCTTGAGGTTCGAAGCGAGGTCGAGCGCGACCGCTTCCCTCGTGGAGACCACCATAACGGGATTTGGCGGAGACCACCTGAACGTTACGAACGGCGGCATACCGTTCGAGACATACGACAAGGTATACTGCAAGCAACTGGACGACTACTACTACCTCAAAGTGGTGGGGCAGGACATCTACTTCGCCACGAGTGTGAACGACATCGCGCTCGAACGGTGGGTGGACGTGTCTACGGGTACTTACACCCTAAAGTCCTACACGCTGACCGTTACCTGCTTTCAGCAGGAGCAGAAAGACCCGCAGAACCTCGGTACGAGCGACGGTACAACAGAGTGGCAGACTTTCGACCTGCCCGACGACAAGGTATTACAGGAGACGCTCTCCGTCGTCATCAACGACGAGGTGTGGACGCGCGTGGACGACTTCTCGGATAGCGTGTCCACCTCGAAGCACTACAGGCTCGACTACAACAACGACGACACCGCCAAGATAGTCTTCGGGAACGGCACGTACGGAATGATACCCGAGAACTTTCCCATCTATGCCCAGTATTGTGTGGGCGGCGGCTCGGACACAAACGTTACCGCGTTGAACGTGATTAATGTCTACTCGGGTAGTGCGGAGAAGATAGAGGGGGTGATGAACCCGAGGGCGTTCAACGGCGGCACGGACGCGGAGAGCATAGAGAGCGCGAAGACCCTCGCGCCTATGAGCCTAAAGACGAGAGACCGCTTCGTTACCGTGTCGGACGGCATACAGCTGATAGAGCAGACGGGCTACTCGTCTTTGGCACTGATACAGTCCAATTATTTCGGACAGCTGTCGTGCAGGGTCTTGTGTGTGGCGCGTGGTGGCGGCAACCTCTCTGCGGAGAGTAGGGCATATATACAGAGTTATCTCAAGGAGCGGAGCGTGTTGGGGTCGCTCGACGTGAAAGTAGAGGAGATACAGTTTCAGCCGCAGTCGCTCACCGTCAACCTCTCGCTCAACACGGGGTACGACTTGAGCACGGTGCTCCCCTATCTCGAACTGTGCATACGAATGTTCTTCTCGGAGTGTGGCAAGGAGATTTCCGAGACTTTCAAGAACCAAGGTGTCGAGACGGCGGCTCGTCTAGTGAACTCGATTTTCGGAACGAGTTTCAACGAGACCGACGAGCAGGTGTACGATATGATGTCGTACGTGTCGAGGGTGGGCTACAGGAACTTCGGAGACACCATCTACGAATCGGCTCTGACTGGTATGATCACCAACTGTGTGAGGGGCATCAACCATCTCACCTACGACGGGATCACTTTCCCGATACAGATGGCGGAGGACGAGATCGCCACGGGCGGCGAGATTACCGTCGTAGAGGAGTAGATTGTGCATTCCATCATACACCTTACGAGAAGCCAAGGGAGATATATTCCTTGCGCTCATATGACAAGAAAGGGCGAAAGCCCGTCTGAAGCCCAAGAGTGCAAGAGAAGTACTCTCCTTGGCTTCGGAGATATATTCGGAGGGTCTGAATAATGAAAGATATGCTCCCGATACCGTTTATCGAGCACATCCCCCCGTACGAGGGAGCGGAGAACCTGTGCGCGAAGATGGACGATATCTTCACCAAACTCAAGGACGACATACTCTCGCTTAAGTACGCGTTCGATCCTTTCGCCTGTAAGAACGCGGTGCTCAAGGTGTTCGCAGACTTCCTCGCCGCCAACGTCAAGGACACGGATAGCGAGGATTACAAGCGACACCACATATGGACTGCCATACAGGACAACAAGATGTTTGGCACTTGGATACAGGTGAAGAACATTATAGACGGCATATGCGGCGGCAAGAGCGACACGGACTATGGGTCTGACGTGGTGTTCAGTCAGCCTAGGGATATGTGGGCGTTGCTAAGCCCGGGCAAGACCGTAGACGAGGGCGGTGTAGAGGTAAGCACCGAGGAGACTTGGGCGGTGTTCGGACTAGATAGGACTTCCCAACAGAACGGGGAGTATGGTATAATGTTAGAGGGAATGCCGACGCTCTTTCAGAAAGGTATCTTCAACATCGACGTGAAGAACGATCATCTAACACAGAAGCAGATAGATCAGTTGTACGAAGCATTGCTTCCTACTACGCCTGTAGGTATGACCATCAAGGTAGGATATATAAAAGAGGGAACGACCGAACTCGTTCCTTACTTCACACTCGGAGGAATAGAATGATACATTTCAATCATGATTACACGGCGGGAGTGCCGAACGCGGTAGGAGACCGCTACTACGCACAGGACTTGAACGACGACTTCAACTATCTCAAGCACCTGCCGTACGAAGTACTGTATAAGGGTAAGAATGGGGTGATTACTCTTCCCACATACGAGTACGACGAAGAAAACAAGACTTTCACGTTCAAAGGCGGCGCGGGAATATTCAACACCAACTGCACGGTGATAGACGAGAGTGTTACTTGGACTATCCCGCCCGCCACGAAGAGCGATATGAGATATGAGAGGGTGGAGTTCAAGGACAGCATAGTGGACGTGAGTTCCTATACCGATTCTATGGCATATCTCGTAGTTACCCCCACGAAGAAGAATTTGCTTACACGCACCAAGGCTCTCATAGCCACTCCTTATGAAGCTAGGACGAAATATGAGGGTCAGATATCAATCACGACCTCTGAGCCGACGGCGAATCAGATATTCTTAGGACTTGTGTCTAGTGGCAATATAATACTCCCCAGTTCCATACAGTATAAGAAGAACGTTGTGTTGCTCGACGTGTGCGACTGCAAGACGGCTCAATTTACGCCGACCATAATGGGTCAGATTATATATCCGATTTTTGGGTCGTCCGCGAACCGTACACTGTACAGCATAGAGTGCTCTGATATGCGTCTCGGACAAGACGACGCGTCATCAACCTACATAAGCGGCAACATAAAGAACAGTGTGGTGTCGTCAGGATATGTAACGGTCAATTATGCGGAGAATTGTGATTTTAACAAATGTACGATTAATGTCTTAGATTCGAGCAGTAAATGCGTCAACTGTAAGATAGGAAATATATCCTCAAGTTCCTCCGACAGTGGTACGTTCGAGAACTGCCAGATAACACTGACTAGCTTTGGCAGTAGTCTGAATCTAAAAGGTATCTTTATAAACTGCAACATAAATTGTCGAAATATCACGGTCTACCCCGAAGCGAAGCTTATAAACTGCAATATCACCACGACTAGTCTCATACAGACCGATGGTAGAAGTGATTCTACGTTCATAGGGTGCAACATAGATACCACAGCCGCCCCCTATAACACCGAAACAAACGACGTAAGTTTGTATAGCACGCTCGAGCGGTGCACCATACAGTGTGAAAACAACATAAAACTCTTCAATTACATGGAACGACACATAGACAGCTGTAATATAAAGTGTTATGCACTGACAATAGACGGCACGACCAATGAAACAAGTAGGATCAAGGTATCCAATAGTTACTTCTTCACGCAGAATGGTATCACGGCAATAGGCGATTATTATCTCAACTGTACGTTCGAGGAGCGGTATATGTATTCCAAAGGTATTTCCTTTATTTCAAGCCGACTTGACCACTGTACAATACTCTCGTTCGCCACCGAGCAGAAGAAAACGATGCTTGAGATGTGCTATTGCACACACACATTCTTACACGTCAACTACTCTGGAGACATACAACAGCACATAATACAAGGAGGTATCTTTACAGACAGTAAGTGGGTATTTGGGGATAGTGGAAATAGTACCCAAGAGAGTATTATAGTCACATCTCCGTTAGTATGTGATACCACTATATCCTCATCATTCATTCAAATTATGACAAATGTCGTCAATACAGTTGTAATAGGTGGTATATTTGATACAACCATTAGATCGACCACAATAATGATCAAGGAATATTCGGGTAATGGTAATAATGGTATTGTGTCGAGTTTTATCGATAGTGTTTTAGACATCTCAAAAATAAACACCACAGGAGCGGTATTCTCGATGGCATATCCAGTAGATAGTTATGTTAGGATAATGTACGGAAAAGTGGGGACTATATGCCCATATGGAGCAATAAATACCACCATAGAGATAGCAGAAACGACAGTCACTTCGGTGGTGGGGATGAGTGCCACCATTTTAATGCCCTGTATTGGTGTTGTTGTATACAACATCAACCAATCTACTGCCGATGTTAATAAGAGCTTTGTTCAAACGGGTAGTAACTGGTCTACGTACAATATTGCGGTGAAACGTTGGTTGTCTATGGATAAAGGTGCTCGCGGTGTAGTGGATTAATTTCAATGTTATCAAGTATCTCGTCTATGAGGTACTTGATGTCGGGTCTGACATTTATCCCTTGACTTCTTGAATGTCGAGCAATGTAACTATCTTACCCTCGTTGCAGATGTCGCACACATCAAGATTTTTAATGTTCATTGACCGAATGTGTCCGAGGACTCTTATATAAGTTCTTAGTTCCGATTACAGTCTCGTAGCCATAAACCCTTGCGAGGATACAAGTTTTCGTTCTCTCGCAATCTATACGCTCAAATTCCATCTCGATTTCTGCATCATCGGGATATTCTTCGAGAATTTTTATCAATTTACCTTTAGTCATCTTCAGTTATCTTCAGTCTCCTCTAACGCTTTAATTGTTTCTTGAATTAAGATTTCACCCGAACCCAAATTGCCGCATTGCATATCATACAACGCGTCTTTTAACCAATTTATGTATTGGTTTATGCGCTGTTCAGTCATTTTTCGCTCCTCTGTCAAAAAGACTACATTCCTCTCTCGTGTCGTCTACACGGCGCAAGTAGATGAAGTCTTCGTCTATGGTAGCATTATTCTTGTTTCTACAACAACCGTCGATGAAGTATCTACAGTCGCGGCAGAACCTCTTTTTCTTGGAGAGATACTCGGAGCACCTATATTCTCGGACTTCCTGCGTCGTGAATAGGCGTGGGTGGTCGCATACGCTCGGCTCTTCCCAACAGCGATACTTGTCTGATCCCGACACTTTCACGACGTGGTAGCAATTCGCACAACACTCTTTCATTATTTCTCCTTTTATTATTTAGTGTGCAGAGTACTTGACAAAATTAATCCGCTGTGTTATAATGTATACTATAGGTTTTCGTTTCTTTGGGGATTCTGTGTTTTCGGGGCAAGTGGCGGTGGTTACTCTCTCGAAGCGTAGAGTTACCTAAAGTTGGGTCAACTGGAATCTCGTGAGTACCGAGCAGGGTGATTTTGTGTAATCCCTTTTACGCCCTGCCGCAAATCGAGAGCCAAGCGAGGGTGATTCCCTTTGATACTTGGTTACAGACCAACTTTAGGGGATTCTATGCTTTAAGGGCAAATGGTGGTGGTTAAACCACTTTAACTAAATTACACTAAATTACAATTTAAGGAAACACAGAATGGGCTTTATCAATAAAGACCAGTATAAGCAGGAAATAAGGGAAGCATATGGTCATTGTGCGAAGTGTTCAAATAGTGATATATGGCTCTTCTCATATAGGAAAGGAAAACCCTATACAGAACGCGAAATGTATGGCTTCCATATGAGCGGCTATAAGAAGACCCCCTATGTGGCGGCACTGTGCGAACAGCATATGAGACAGGCTCTCATAAATCGTAAAAACGAAAATCGCGACGAACTACTCCTTAATCTATATCGCAAACTCACCTTACAACCCGACAGTCCGAAAGTGTCAAAATGGAAGAAGATGGTTCAGAGATTGGAGATTAATCGACAACCCCCTCGTGCACACTAGAGGATATGACCGTACAGGAAATTCATAAATATATTTGGAATATGGTGGTTCACTCTCACGTCAAGAATCCCGCAGAGATGATAGAAGTGAAGCGGCGCGCCGTAGACAAACTCTTCACGACAGGGAAGATATCGCAAACCGCTCATGACACGCTCGGTGCATACTACAACTGTGTGCTGTGTCGGATCTATCTTGAGTGCGAGGATTGTCCCCTCAATCATTGTAGTGATGATGGACTATACGCCAAAGCCACTTGGGGCGACAGGAAGTCCTGCGAGGAGATCCGAGATCTGGAACTGGACTTGGAACTGGCGAGCGAGGATGCTATACAGATTTTGGAGAGAGTATGACAGTACAAGAGATACACAGGCACATATGGAGCGCGGTAGTGGATGCTCTCGAAGCGGAAGAAGAGGACTATGCCGACTATACGGAGTTTTTGGACGAGAAGAAAGGAGAAGCCGCGACACAGTTGCTTACCGACGGACACATCTCCCTCGAAGCGAGGAGACTGCTATCCAAGCACTCGAACTGTGTGCTATGCACCCTGTTCTATCATTGCCGCAATTGTCCGCTCGAGAGTTGCCAATATGGCTTGTATGCGGAAGTGGAAGTAGACGGCGATATAAATTCCGCTCGGAAAATAAGAGATTTAAAGATTCCCTTGAGCAACGTTTCGCGGACGAATAGGAGAGTATTGGAGAATGTGGATTTCGAGAAAGGAATTTGAGGAGATGGTCAGGCAGACATATACTGCCAACGTTATATTGCAGTCGTACAAGCAGATGGAAGAGCAGTCGGCAAAACTTGAAAAGGAATGTTATGACCTCAAATGGAAGTTGACCGATGCCAAGGCGAAGTGTATACAGCAGGAACAGCAGAACCGATTACTCGTCGAGGAGATAGACCATCTCAAGCAGAAGTTGGAGTACGACAAGATATTGCGCTAGTCGTCTGTATAGAATTGACAGCGTCGGAAAGGCGTGTTATAATAGAATTGACCCGAAGAGGTTAAGGAGTTGTTTATGAAAGGACAGGATATCCACAACTACGTGTGGAACAAGGTCTACTACAGTAGACAGATGATCGCCAAAAATGAGATTCGTCTTATGGAAGCGAAGAGTAGGGCGGTGCACGAACTCCTCGTGAGAGGAGACATCACCGAAGAGCAGAAATACGAACTGGGCAACGTGCACAACTGCGTGTTCTGTGTGGAGTACAGGTGTAGGTGCAACGAGTGTCCCCTTAGGGAGTGCGCGGAAGACCATAGCGTCTATTTTAGGGCGATGTGGGGAGACGCGGTGGCGATAGATATGATTCGTAACACAAAAATCCATAGAAACAAGCATTTGGGATAAGGAGACGAAAATGAAAAAGATAGCTTTTATGATGTTGATGGTACTCTCGGCGGTCTGCTTTGCTGAGAAGATGGCAGTGTCGGGCAATGCGATCTATGTCGATATTGATGACAGCATAAGTGCAGGTGAGTGGGGAACAAAACAGATGGCTTGCTATGTCGTCAACAGCGGTCAGTCTGCAGGTGATTTGACCGTTACTCTTCATACGTGGATTAGTGATATTACATATGTGAAGTCGGGCGGTCAGAGCGTGTGGATTATCAACGACAAGGCAAGAGAAGACTGGACGCTCGAGCGAGTGAAATCTTGGGTGTTGGAGCGCGGCGAGCAGGGCTATGGCACGGACTGCGCTCGGCTCGCACTTCAGTATATTGATGTATTGGATTAGATACAGGGATTTCGCGATGTTGTATCGGGCACTGAACAATTATCACCCCTCGGACGTGCAAGCGGCGAGGGAGTTTCGGGAGCGCAATCCCGAGTGCCCCCAACTCGTGAATGCGGAGACTTTTGAAAAAGCTTGTGAGATAAACTCTCACAGGTTCTTTTTGGTTAAATATTAGGAGCGAGAGATGGGTTTTGTTCAACAGGCGAGGGAGAGGAGAAAACTCTTCCGAGAGCAGGGTGGCAGTTTCGATTTGGCTAACGAGGGCGGGCGCGATTTCATACTGGTCAAGTATGACGGCAAGACCCTCAAGACGATTCGGGTGGACGAGGATATGTTGGTGCGGCTTACAGAATGTGTTAATATCATATCCTGTTTTATAAAGCAACTTCAAACCATATAGGGGGGGTCTATGAAGAAGTGGGTGGGTTCGCGCGTCAAGGCATATGCCAAGATCGAGGAATTAATGGAAAATTCGAGAGTGCTGAAGAGGTGTCTCCTTGCCATCTATAACCAACAGGAAGCAGACGAGCAGGAAGACGCGCGCAACTACGGCGAGAACAGGAAAGGCTTCGACAACTGGCAGACGATCAAGTTGACGAAGATATGTAAGAAACTGCTCTCAAAGAAGAAGTTGACTGGCGAGGAGCAGGAGTGTATCGAGCAGAAGATTCCGCATTATAAGCGGCAGATCTTCCGCCTCGGTCTCGAAAGCGGAGACATCGAGCAGTTGAGCGCGAGACGCTATACGTTCGTATATTGATTGACAGCGGCGCGAAGCCGTGTTATAATAGTAAATGTAGGGCACGAAGTGGCTCAAGGAGAACCAAATGATTTACAAAACGAAGAAAGAGTTGGTGTTCGCTCTGAAATCCCAACTCGGCACGTCAAACAGGCAAGCCGTCAAGGGCTTGCTTGCTGTCTACAACGCACAGACAATCGAGGAGCAAAGCAAGAATGCTACCCTCGAGAAGAACTGTGTCGGCTTTAGTGCGCCCGACGCACAATTCCTCTCTTATCTCGCAAGATGGAAACTCACTACAGGCTATCTCACAACTAGGCAGTTGAATGTGGTGCGCCGCCGTATGCCTAAGTATGCGGCACAACTCGTAGACTACAGTCTTGAGCAGGGGAAAATCCGCAAGGTTAAAGGGGGCTACACGTGGTAGAACAGGTGTGCAAGTCTTGCGGTAAGACCTTTATGCGGTCGCTATATCACCCGCAGATAGTACTCTGTGAGGAATGCAAGAAAGGCGGCAATAAGGACTGTATGAACTGCAAGCACAGCAAAAAGGAAGTATGGGATTTGGTCTGTCAGATGACAGGTAAAGTGTGCGCGAAGTCGTGCGGAAATTTCAAGGGGGAATAAAGTGGATTTGGTAGTAATGATCGAAAACGGATTGGGAGAGGAAAGGCTTCGGAAACTCAAGAAGAACGAGGATGATCATCAGAACTTTTGGCTCGGTGTGCTCGAGCACCGAAAGGACAGCGACGGGCGCGACCCGATCCCATATCTTATCTGCTGTGGTTATGGTGCAATTCGGAACGCTCGGCTGTCCGAGAATACGAAGAGGAAGATGAAAGTCAAGGACGGAAAGATGAAATCTTACCGCTCGGACGGTGAGACTGTGGTGCGGCTTGTCTCCGCCACCAAAGAGAACGGCGAGCAATGGGACTTCGAGAGCAAGGATAGAGACAAAAATCTCGAACTCGACATCGAACGCTTCCTCTCCACCCTGCACGGGAACGAGAGATATGTGGCGAGGAGATGGCTCTTGGATAGGGCAGACCTTATGTACGACAATCACTGCAAGCAGATCGCCCTCGAGATGAACTGTAGCGCGCCATACGTGGCTCGCGTCAAGAAGTCCATTCGCAACAAGTGGAAGAACTGGTATTAATTAATCGCGCCCGTTCGGGCGCATACTAAATACGAGGGCTGAAACGCCCAAGGAGTTATCTATGAAAGTAGACATTATTGTGGACTTGTCGTTCGGCAGTAGCGCGAAAGGACACGTCATCGAAGACCTGCTCAAGTCTCGCAAGTATGACGCGAGCATTCGAACAGGTGCAACCAATGCGGGGCACTCGCTCACCTACGAGGGCGAGATGTATAGCGTACAGACTATTCCGTGCGCGTGGGTTGACCCCGATGTCAAGTTGTTTCTCGGGGCGGGGTGCTTCATCGAGAAGAAGTTACTCGAGCGCGAGATTGAAATGATTAATAAGGCGACTGGAAAGGACGTGCGCGATCGTCTCTATATCGACGGACGTGCAACGATTCTGGAAGACTGCGACATCGAAGCCGAGAACGACGGCGACGGAATGAACAAGGAGATGGGGAGCACCGCCCACGGTTGCGGCGCGATTCTCATTCGTAAATTGTGGCGCGGACATAATAGTCTCTTGCCGAAGCAGATGAAGAACGAAAAGGAATATGCAACACAGATGGGTCTCAAGGTGGTGGATACCATCGAAATGCTCAACGAAATGGATGCTTCGGTACTCCTCGAGGGTACGCAGGGCACTATGCTCTCCGTTCATACTACGCCCTATTATCCGTTCTGCACGACGCGCGAATGCACGGCGAGTGGATATCTTGCTGAATGTGGGTTCTCGCCGCGCGACGTGCGCGACATCATCGGTGTGATTCGCTCATACCCGATCCGCGTTCACGGCAACAGCGGCGACACTGGCGGAAAGGAACTTACTTGGGAAGACATTAGTCAGCGTTGCGGGCGCGAGGTTGAACCCGAGCGCACTACGGTTACCAAACTCACCCGCAGAATCTTCGAGTTTTCTTGGTTGGATTTCGAACACGCCGTGCGCGTCAACAAGCCGACGATGCTTGCGCTCTCGTTCGCGGACTATCTTGCACCCGATATTGATGGGCGCACCACTCTCACGGAAATTCCCGAAGCGTCTCGCGCTAAGCTCTTGGCTCGCAAGCAACAGATGGAAGAAATCGCACACGCGCCTGTGGTGTGGATCGGCACGTCGCCGCGCGACGCTATTAAAGGGGGTTTCTGATGTGGGGAGATTTCGCAGATTCTAAGACAGTGTCCTCGAACCTCGGTTATGTCGAAGAGGGCAATGTCAAGAAGTTTAAGTTCACAGAACAGCCGCAGAGGGTTCGCTTTCTTACGGAAGATATTGATGTGGAACAGGTGATGTCGGAGCAGAAGATGTCTCGCGAGGAAGCCGTGGATTACATCAACCGCAATATCGGTACGAAGAAATGGCTCGCACCGAAGTCCTTTTGGGAGCACTCTATCAAGTCCATTCCGCAGGTGCGGTTCTTCAGTACCGTGTACTGTACTGGTAAGATGAAGTGTCCCCTCTGCGGAGAAAACGATAAGGCGCGCGAAAGCGGGGTGAGCGAGAACAAGTTGCTCCCTTTCCCCGTCCGCAGACGGTTCATTTGTCCAGTCTATGTCTATGACCTCAAGATGGTGCTCTATCTCGTGGCGGCGGAAGACTTCTTCCAAGATGTGTCGAGATATGTTGCCAAGAATGGAAGCGACATCGATTTCGAGGTCTCGAAGAGCGGTAAGGGATTTGACACCAAGTATAACGGGTTCTTCCTCGGCAAGTCCGCAGAAGAACTCCCGAAATTGAATATACTCTCGCCCGAAGAAATTGATCTCTATTGCGGCGACGAGGAGTTGAAACGGCGCGTGGGTACTGCTCCTACTGTTACGGTCGCTCCGTCGCAGTTCGAATCACACAATACGGCGAATATGACTACTCCGCCGCAGAATACTCCGACGACCGAGCCGCAGGGGGCTTTCGTGCTTCCTTTCGGCACTCACAAAGGTAAGACTTTCGAGGAGGTCGAGCAGGTCGCGGGTCTTGATTATATCAAGTTCCTCGCCGAGAATAGTAGCGGCACGGTACAGACAGAAGCCGAGAAGTACATTCGGAGCAAGTCGTGAAAACGGACATTGATATCGAGAGTATTTTCTCACAGGTCAAGAAAGAAGTCGGAATGGAAGACCCGAAGCCGGTCTCCTACGTGATACCCACAGGGTCTATTCAATTGGATAAAGCCTTGAAGATAGGTGGATATCCTGCGGGTCGCGTTGTGGAGATCTATGGGGCTGAACACAGCGGCAAGACCACTCTTGCGATGTCGGCGTGTGTACAGGCTCAAAAGATGGGTCTTCCTTTCGGCTACATTGACAACGAGAATACTCTCGATTACGATTATTTCCGCACTATGGGTGTGCAGGGCGAAGTCAACAAGGACTGGCTTCACCTCATACCCGAGACTGGCGAGGACACTTGGAGAGCGATAGACATATTGCTCAACAAGGGGGTGAAGCTAATAGTCGTAGATAGTGTGAGTGCGATGACACCCGAAGCGGAGTTGAGGGGAGACTACGGCGAAGCGCAGATGGGTCTTCAAGCCCGAATGATGTCGCAGGGTTTCCGCAAGACCATTGCTCGGATAGCACAGAACGAGGTGTGCATAATCTTCATCAACCAGATCCGAAGCAAGATTGGTGTGGTGTTCGGTTCGCCCGACACCACTACTGGCGGTCGCGCTCTTCCATTCTATGCGTCGATAAGGCTTGATATAAGGCAGGTCGGAGACGCTATCGAGGAAAAGGGAGAGCAGATTGGCAAATACAGTCGGGTCAAGGTGGTGAAGAACAAGTGCGCCGCGCCGAACGGTGTGGCTCAAGTTCCCATTATTTGGGGTAAGGGTATAGATCACGCTTCTGAACTGTTCGACGAGATGCTTACTAAGGGGGTTATCACGAAGTCGGGTTCTTTCTATCAATACAAGGACGTGAAACTGAACGGCAGGGCGAATATGGTCGCCTATGTCGATGGAAATTCTAAGGAGTTCGAGCAGTATGTTCAAACTGGATATAAGGAAAGTTCGGTCTCTGATGTATGTCAGACGGCTTAACTTTGAGCGGTGCAATCGCTACGAGAACGTAGCGGAGCACTCGTTCTATGTGGGTGTGATGGCTTATCGGATAGCGATCGACCAAGGATTGGGCGAGGAAGAAGCCCGCTATTGCTTGAAAATGGGTCTTATGCACGATATGCCCGAAGCGGTTACGGGAGACATTCCTTTCCTCGTCCGCAGGGCGATGGGTAAGATGGCGGTCGTCGGACTGGACGAGATGGGTGCGAAAGAACTCAACATCAGTCTCGGCACGGACAGTCGCACCCTCGAGATAGTCAAACTCGCGGACATCTTGGAGTTCGCGCTCTACCTCAAGGAAGAGACAGTCTCGGGCAACAGACATCTGCAACCGATCTATTGCGAGACGCTCGGTCGGCTTCTTGAATATCTCGAGATGTATGGCGATTCTATCGAGAACATCTTGGGAATCCCGAGGAGCACAATTCTCGAAGTGGCAAAGGCTCTGCCCAAGGAGATTAAGCATTGATACTGACGACGAAGAACGTGATGGAACTCTCTCTCGACGAGATACGAGACATCTGCTTCGGATCTATTCCGACACACGAAAAGTCGTTGGTTGTCGATTCCGAGAGGTATGCACAGTTGCTCGGTCAATATCCTGCGCTATATCAGTACTTCTCGGAAATTTATGTCTATCTTATCGCCCGCACTCGGGCTTTCTCGGAAGCCCATAACATAACGGACAAGATAAAGGCGATGGACAGAAGAGACTGTTTGGAACAGGTGCTCAAGGTCATCAAGTTCGAATATGACGGTCTGTCGAGAAAGACTACAGTGCTCACTTTGGAGGGAGTAGATGGGTAACAGGAAGCAGAGGGAGATCAATCAGATTGACAGGGTGATCACTGGGTTTCTTATCGCGCTGTGTGAAGAGCCGTTCCGCCTAAGGTGGAAGTATGCGATGGGAATCATCTTCAAATATTGGAGGAAGAATGAAAAGAGCAATCGACGTGGTAACAGACATACATGTCAAGGCAGAAATCGAAAGACTGAAATCTGATGTCAAGAAGAAGTGTGAGCAGATTGCGAAGTTGAGTGGCGAGGACGTGCTCTTCGAAGAGCCGCGCTTCTATAAAAGAAATGGCAACAAGATAGTCGAGATTCAATGAACGTTTCCCACGCTTCGGCGTGGGATTAATGTATTTGGACTATGTGTATACCAAAATGTGGAGGTAGAAAATGGAAGACAATAAACAGGATAACGTGGTTGAGGTTGGCAAAGAACTCCATACTTATGGCGACAATAGATACAACTATAGTGCGCCTAGGGAGATTATGGTAACCATTACCATAGACGAATATCGCCACCTCGTGGAGTGCAATGCACGTCATAAGCAGGAAATGGAAGAACTTCGAGAGGACTATGGAAAGAGGATCGAGAAGTTGACGAATGACGTGGATTTCTTCAAGGCGCAGAGCGAACGCTTGGCGGAAGAATTGAAAATCACTCCCGAATGCGCAAAGGATTGAAATATGAAAGAAGTAACAGAATGGGACAACAACCCGCGCGAGATGTGGGTTTGGGGAAGCGAACCAGAGCAGAAGCGGAAAGCGTTCGTGATATGGATTAGGTCAGATGACTACTATTCTCGGGTCATCGCTCTCGACAAGAGCGACCACGATGCAGTGTATTCGTTTCATCACTGCGCGGAGATCGAGCAACGCCGTATGACCAATAAGGAACTCGCGCGATGGTTGCGCGAGAAGCCCGATAGGGAATGGACTATATTGGGAGACGATAGTCCGACAGTATTCAGTACACGTCCATATACTAAGTCAGAAGAGGACAAACCTGTTCCCGACATTGTCGCCATACGAGAGGGCGACAGTCCTTGGTTTGAGCCATTCATAGGGGGCGACGAATGATTTTTAGGGATATCGACAACAATGTAATCCGCATACCGAACGACAGGTTGTGCGGTATGGCAAGCAAGGACAGGTGTATGCTTTGGTGCGCAGGAGACTATGAGAAAGAGGTCTCCGTTGTCTGCGAGGTCTCCGAAAGTACGTTTGAGGTGTGTATGCGTCTTCTTGACGATGTCGCGCAGGACGGTTGGTTTACGCACAAAAGTTGAGCCGAGCAAGCAGAAGTAGACGAGGGGGATCTGAAATGGCGGAAATGACATTAGAAGAAAAGGTAGAATTCGCGACTGGTATAGTGAAAACGTTTATAGCGCAGACGCGGGAATATTTAGCTATTGTAGAGCAGTTGTTCAAGAATAACAGAGACGTTATGAGCGTAGCGGACGTGGGTCTTGTGATGAGTGTGGCTATTCAAGGCGAGAGGTTATGTCAAGTTATTGTCGGATCTAGCGGCGGTGTGAAAATTAGTCTCGAATCTATCAAATCTGCTCTTGAGGAAGTACGAAAATGACTACAGACTGTGAAAGGCTGATGACTAGATTTCAGTTTCCGAAAAACGAGTGGAGAGACCTTGAGGAAGCATTATTCTATGCGGAGAATGTGCCACAACTGGAACGTGTTATTAAGAAATATAGGTTCTCTAAGGACAATGTTCCATATGCTCCCTCGGATTATAAGGAAATGTCGAGAAGAATGTTTGGCAAGGGCAAGCGGATTAATGCGGACTTTTGGTCGGCATACAACATCTTCGACAGCGTGTGTGAGATGACCAAATATGACCTTGGAAAGATCAACGAGATGTCAATCTCTCTTCCGAGGGTGCGCATTTCTGTACGAGTAAGTAAGGTGAAGAACGTTTCGTATATCTACAAGGTCTGGCAGGACACCGAAGAAGAGAGGGTGGTGAATAATCTCGACAAGGTATTCACTGCCCTCACTTCACACGCCGTCAAGGTGGTGAACTTTGATTGACTTCGTCGAATATCTCCAACAGCAGGGGTTGGTGCTTATCGAGCGCGGCAACAGATGGTGGGCTTCCTGCCCATTCCACGCCGACGCAGTACCCTCGTTCACGGTCTCTAAGAAAGATAACGGCTATGTGTGGTACTGCTATTCGTGCAAGAAAGGTGGTAGTCCTGCTGACTTCATCTCGGAATTTCAGCAGATTCCGAAGTTTGAAGCCAAGAGGATTTGGGCTGATCTTAACGGATTTAAACTTAACACCGAGCGTGAGGTACTAAATTCTCTCTTCGACGACTTGCCTTACCACGACTATCTCAAGAATCGAGGGATTATACAGGAGACTGCTAGGCGGTTTCACGTAGGCTATGTCGAGAGTTTCGACGAATGGATATCGGGGAAATTCGACAGGTCGCAAGCCAAAGAGTTGGGATTGATCGAGTGCAACAATTGCATAGTCTATCCGTTCTATGACGAGAACGGAGTATACAAGATGGCGGTGCGTCCAGTAGACCATAAGGAATACAAGACCTCAAGAGAGGACGCGAAATATTTCAAGCGCGGAATGTGGGGTTGGCAAACCGTCAAGCGACAGGACGAACTCTATATCTTCGAGGGTTATCACGACGCTATGATAGCGGTACAGGCAGGATATAATGCTGTGTGCGCTTGCGGTACGGAGATTCACGAGGACGGTTGGGGCGAGATAGAGCGATTTGGTATTCAGAAGATAATCGTGTGCCCAGATGGAGACTTGGGTGGGCAGGGTTGGCTCGATAGGGTGGTGCGAAAAGCACCTCAAGATCTGTCTATGGAGCTTATCGCCCTAAAGAGCGGCGACCCCGATGATCACATTTTGGCGAACGACTTCGCCAATCAGCGTCGGTGGAATCCGTTCGAGTGGTATCTCACCGCCAAGTATGGTAGCGTGGCAGACCTCGCCGCGAAGTGTTCTATGCTTAAGGAGAGCAAGGACGTGTACGCCCGAATGTCAAACACCGACAAGGTACTTGCGCGGGAGTGGTATACCAAGGCATATGGAAGCGACGAAGCGTTGATCTATCTCAAGATAGACGAGCGACACGATATAGGCGCGGAGCGCGTGGTGTTGGCTAATGCGTTGTGTAGCGCGAACATACGGCTTGACACGATACAGGCTCTTCGGGCGGAATATTTCACAGGAGATTTCTTCCAGTCTATCTTTAGTTATATTGTTACCAACGAGACGGTGTCGATTCAGATGGTAGCCACCATATTTCAGATAGACCTTTCGAGCAACGTGGACTTGATCAACTATGAGAAATACATAGAGATCGTAAGGAAGAATGGCGAATCGAACGTGGTGCGCAGGTTGCTTCAGAGTTGCGACGTTACCAACGTACCGAAGATAGTCGAGGACTTGTTCAGGATTACCGACAACACCGAGGTTGAGGACGGCGAGAGTGGTATTCGGAGTGTGATGAAGATTATTAACGAGCGCGTGGACAATCCGAATGTGAAAGGTATCGACATCGAGGGTTTCCCCACGCTTAGCCATACATTGCTCGGTTGGAATCCGAACAAACTGGTGTTGTTGTCGGGAAACAGCGGACACGGAAAGACCACCGTCGCCTGTAACTTCTTGGACACTCTAGTAGATAAGTACGGTTGTCTCTTCTTCTCTCTCGAGATGTCAAGAGACGAAATCATAGAGAAACTGATTACCATTCGGAGTAAAGTACCGTCGGCAAAGATTGCTACAGGTTCTCTCGAACAGTTCGAGTATGATAAGGTAGTGGACGCGGCGGCTTCCCTTATGCACGGCAATCTGCAGGTGGTAACGGGTAGCCGAGACCTCTACAAGATAGTGGCAATAGCCAAGGCGCAGATTATGCGTCGCAAGACAAGGTTCGTGTTCATCGACTACGTGCAACTTATCACTATGCAGTCTAGGGCTGACAGGTGGGAGCAGTTGGCGGAGATCACCAAGACCCTCAAGAATCAGATATGTTCGCTCGGGGTAACTGTGATCGCGTTGACGCAACTCAAGAGGTCGGCTCTCCAGTCTACCACACCCGACGCAAACGAACAGGCGGGAGCGTACGCTATGATTGCTGACGCTGACGCGGCTTTGGCGGTTCGGAAGATGAATCCCGAAGAGAATGACGGCTCGAATTTCTTGATTAACGTGTCAAAGAACAGGTTTGGGTGGGATGAGGTACAGATTCCGTGCGACTTTGATAGGGCTATACAGACAATACGAGAGATTAATGTAATATAGTCTCTTGCATACAAAAAGGAGTATATATGAAGTATTTTATCGTGGGTTATCCATTATCGGGCAAGTCAACCATAGGAAAGGAGCTTGCAAAGAGGAAAAACATTCCTTATTTGGGTACAGGAGCGTACGCTCGCTCTTTGGGAATGACAATAGAGCAGTCAATCAAGGAGAAAGACTTCTCTGCGAAGTTCAATGACGCTATAGAAGCCAAGGTATGGGAAACCATCAGCAGTGGCGATTGCGTGATCGACGGATATCCTCGGACAGAGGAGCAGATCACCAAACTCTTGTCTCTGAATGATAAGAAGATTATCTACTGCTACGCTAATCCAGTAGTCATCGCGGAGCGGCTCAAGCACAGGGTGTTGACAGAAAACAGGCAGGACGACGTAGACGACATAGTCGCCGCCCGAGTAAAGGCGACGATTCTGCTTCAGAAAAACTTGGAGAGTTACTTCAAGGTCTACACACTGGATACGGGTAATAATCGAGCAATGTCTCGGTTTTGGGGGGAGATATGAGAAAACTGATTGGTCGGGTGTTGGAGTGGTTCTTGGATTATCCGCACGAAGTAAAGTTCACCAAGGAAGTGGCGGGGCACATACCCGATCACAAGTATAGGGGCGACGCGGGTTATGATCTATATTGCTCAAGAGATACCATCATTCCGCCGCACGAGAATGTCAACGTGCCGAGCGGGGTGTGTGTCCAGTCGGACGACAGATTGTGGTTCGAACTGTTGCCGCGCTCGTCTACGATGAGGGTACGCGGATTGCAGGTCGTCTCGGCGGTAATTGACAACGATTATACGGGCGAGATGTTTGCCTGTGTCTACAATCCATCAGACGAATCCAAGGAGATTAAGATGGGTGAGCGGTTGGCACAGATTATTCCACACAGACTGGTCGAGTGTAGGTTCAAGCACGTCATTCGTCTCGATGAGCGCGAGCGTGGCAGTAAGGGCTTCGGGTCGAGCGGAAAATGACGAATCTTCATTTGCACACGAAGATGTCGCTCTTAGACGGCTTGATCCGTCCTAAGGAACTGATGCAGAAAGTCAAGTCTTTGGGGCAGACTGCCGTCGCGTGTACAGACCACGGAAGTGTGGCGGGGCTTGTCGAGTTTTGGAAAGAAGCGCGGAAAGTCCAAATAAAGCCTTTGCTCGGGTGCGAATTCTATCACGAGCGGGGGCAGGTGAACCATCACCTCATTATGATAGCCCGAAATTTCGAGGGCTACAGGAATCTCATCAAATTAAATAACTTGGCACAGCAGAACATCTACAAGAAGCCGAGAATCAATGATGAGATGATAAAACAGCACGGTCGGGGTCTCATCTGTCTTACCGCTTGTCTGCAAGGCTACTTTCCGCAGACCATCTTGCAGGGTCGTCCAGACTGGGCTTGGGTAGACGCAATGGAACTTTGGTGCGACAAGGTCTATCTCGAGGTACAGAACCACGGGATCGAGGAAGAAGCCAAAGTGTTGGACTATTGCGTGAAGAGCGGAAAGCCCTGTGTGGCAACTACCGACGCGCATTATCTCAACAAGGAGCATAGTTTCGCCCACGAAGTGGCTTTGGCAATATCCTCACACAAGCCATTAGGAGAGTTTAAATTCAATGGTAATGGATACCACGTCCTTTCGAATGAGGAAGCGGAAGCGAGATTTGACAAGAGACTACTTGAGATGTCGGACGTTATTGCCGCAGAAGTAGAGGAGTATGACATCTCGCACGACAGTTGGCAGTTGCCAAATGAACAGTTGGACGCGGACGGTGAGTTTCTTGAACTGTTGAGCCGATTACAGGAATATATATGGAACAAGAAGATACAGAACAAAGAGGAGTATGAAGAGCGTCTCAAATACGAGTTTGGGGTAATAAAGGACAATGGGTTCTTGTCTTATTTTAAGTCGGTCGGTAAGATTTGCGGCTTCGTAGACAACGAACTCAAGAGCTTGCGAGGTTGGGGGCGCGGCAGTGCGGGTGGTTCGCTCGTCGCGTTTCTCTACGGGATTACCAAGGTAGATCCTATTAGATGGGGTCTGTTCTTTGAGCGTTTCTTGAATCCAGATAGAATCTCGCCGCCTGATATCGACTTGGACTTCAAGCCCGAAGACCGCCCGAAAGTCTTGGAATTTATGCGCCGCGAGTTCGGCGACGTATACCAGATAGGCACATATACCACGCTTGGTTCTAAAGACGTGATTAAGAACGTGTCTAAAGTGATGCACAGGGAGACTGCTCTAATGGACTTCGTGCCGATGGAAGCACCAGTGCCCACTATAGCGGAACTTGACACGCGAGACAGCTTCCACAGGCAGGTCGTTAAAGAGGGCAACGAGGATTTTGTCGAAGTCTGTAAGGTGCTTGAGGGTCTGCCGAAGTCGATGTCTGCTCACGCGAGTGGCGTAGTGATAGACCAGTGGGGTGAAGTACCTGTCAGAATCTCGAAGAGCGGCGCAAGTGCCAACATACCAGTATGCGCTTATGATATGTATGCCTTGGACGACATCAAATTGGTGAAATATGATATATTGGGGGTGAACCAGTTATCTGTTATCGACGAGACCTGCAAGGCGGTTGGTATTAAGACGGAAGATATTCCTCTTGACGACAAGGAGACTTTTGAGAACTTCAATGGCGGCAACACTCTAGGAACGTTCCAGTTCGAAACGCACTCCTATCAAGGAATCATTAAGGATTTGAAGCCCGACACGTTCGAAGAACTCGTGTCTCTTAATGCCATCGGTCGCCCGGGCTGTCTTGATAGTGGAATGACCAATCAATATATCAACCGCAAGTGGGGTAGGGAGAGTTCCGACAAGTTACACCCGAAGATGCCCGATATTGGCTACTACAATCTCCCTCTCTTCCAAGAGAGCCTTATGCTCATTTCGCGAGATTTCTGTGGGTTCACGATGTCGGAAGCGGACACGTTGCGCAAGGGTATCGGCAAGAAGAAGAAAGATATTCTGGACGAACTCAAGCCGAAGTTCATAGAGGGTGCAATAAAGACCAGTGGGGCGACACAGGCTTTGGCAGATGAACTCTGGTCTATCGTCGAGAAAGCGGGTCGTTATTCTTGGAATCTCTCACACGCAGTATGCTACACACTTATCTCTTATTGGACTATGTATCTATCGGCTCACTACCCGACCCAGTATTTCGCTCAATTGCTCAACGGAGCGAATGCCGTGGGCGACACGGCACAGAGACGGCGTATTCTGCTTACGGAGTGTCGGCGCAGGAATATACCTGTCAAATACCCCAACGTGAATAGGAGCGACAGACAGTACACTGCCCAAGATGGGGAAATCTATTTGGGTCTGTGCGGCATTAAGTTCGTCTCGGACGCTGTAATTGACACCATCGTCAAGGAGCGAAAGAACGGAGCGTTCAAGGATTCGGAAGACTTCTATAATAGGTTGCCGCATAAGGTCTGCTCCTCTCGTGTCGTCAAATATCTCAAGATGGCGGGAGCGTTCGAGGAATATACACCTACTCGTCTTGAGGAAATAGAGAGTATAGGCTTCTCGATTTCGGGTCGGGCGATCGATCAATCTTTTCGCAAGTATGTGCAGGAAGCGGGAGAAGTTATCGACATAAGGGAGACTACCACCAAGAAAGGAGACCCGATGGCGTTCGTAACTGTGGACTTTCACGACGAAATAAGATCGGTGGTGGTATTTCCTCGCCAACTGGCGGAATATAAACCCCTGCTCGTCAAGGGAAATGTGTTGGGATTCTTCTGTGATGGCGACGTGCTTCAAAAGATATTCAATGTCGAGGACTTTGTGGGCTTCATAGTTGAGATTCCCGACGAGAAAGTGGACGAGTTCTTAACATTCTGTCCGAAATGTAATGGGCTTCCCAACGTCTATTGTGGCAGTTGGGCTGTGGCTACGGTGAATTTGACACTCGAAATGTTTAATTTCATTGAGCGCGAGTTCGGGGTCGTGAGGGTGAGGAAGAAATGACGTTGGTCGGCATATGTAAGAAGTTGATGAAAGGCGAGCAGGTGGACGGATACTCTCTCAAAGGGCAGATATTTAGCGACGGCGAGAGGTTTTGGCAGATCAGACCCACCCTAAATACTGTTCTGATGACCGAGATTCCGAATCCCGACACCATACCATATGTCAAGACGAGTAGTCCTTATCACAAGAGCATATGTAGGGTGTGTGGCGTGGAGATAGTCTGTAAGGCACACAAGACCATCTGCAGAGACTGTGCCAAGATGGAGCGCATAAAGAACGGTACAGCGGAAGCGAAAGTTTGTATCGAGTGCGGGGAGACGTTCTATATAGACTATTATGATCAGCGTGTTCTCAACAAGTGCAGGAAATGTCGGAACAAGGGCACGTTCGATAGAGCCAAGCGGAAATGGGTCGCTAATAACCACGAACTTGCGAAAGAGATATGGCGTAACTCCAAGCGCAAGAGTTATTGGAAGAACAAAATTAATCAGAATAATGACGGAGCATACTAGAGGATATGAATTTAGTTAAGGCGATTTATGATCAAATGCTTTCACAGCAAGAAACGCACGAACGGAAACAGCACTGGTATCCAAGCGGTATCGGCGCAGAAGTTGACGGTGTGCACATCGGGAAGTGCAAGAGGGCACTTTATTATGACCTCACTAGAGCAGAACGTACCAATCCGATGGACGCGGTAGCTCTCTTCAAGTGCAACGTCGGGGATCTGATTCACAACTATTTGGACAGTCTCCTCGCCAAGCACTTGGAATCCGAGGGCTACGAGAACTTGGGTGCGGAAATTCCAGTCGTTTGGAACGCCGAGGGGATAGAGTTTCCTTTCAGCGGTCGAATGGACTATCTGTTTAAAGCACCCAACGGCGATCTTGTGGGAGTGGAATGGAAGTCTACCTATGGGCGCGGATTCGATACAATTAAGAAGAACGGCGTGAAGATCGAGAATCTCATTCAGTGTTGTTGCTACCTCGAGCAGACCGTACAACCCTTGAGCAAGATTCTCCTGCTCTACGTCGGACGAGACAATGGCTATATCATCGGCTTCATAGTGAGCAAGGACGAGAGGGGGCTGAAAATTGAAAGAATGGGCACTAGCGAGGTTACGTACTGTCCTCTCCGATTTATACACATTATTGAATCTTGCAAAATCGTGGAGCAGTGTGTTAAAGAAAGCATTCTCCCGAAGATGGACTTCAAAGAAAAAGACTGGCAGTGCTCCTACTGCTCCTATCACGACAGATGTAAAGGAGAACCCGATGACAATTGATGAGTTTCTGAATAAGTATACAGGAAAGAAAGTGGATTTCGATGGCGCGTTTGGGGCGCAGTGTGTGGACTTATTTCGCCAGTACTGCCAAGACGTGCTCAAAATCCCTCACACTGGAGCAGTCGAGGGTGCGAAAGACCTTTGGCTCAAGTACGACCAGTTGCTCGAACCGAAATATTTTACTAGGGAACAAGAACCCAAGGTCGGCGATGTCGCCATTTGGGGGGCTACCGAGAACAATAAGTATGGGCACGTTGCTATCGTGGTCGGCGTGTTGGATAAGACTTTCTTGGTATTTGAACAGGACGGATTTGCGCAGGACGGCGCGAAGTTCACCATTCGTATGCACACTGATTATTTTTTGGGTTTCTTGAGGGTGAAGAATGAGTAGCAGGGCGAAGCACTATCAAGAGTTCAAGGAACAGGTGCTCAAGAACGCAGATTATGAGTGTGAAATTTGCCATACCAGCAATGGTCTTACCGTCCACCATCTGCTCAAACAGTCAACCTATCCGCAGTACAGAACAGACCCTGTAAATGGGGTCTGCCTTTGCGGTGTCTGTCATTCGGAAATCGAGCGTCGTCTTCGTCAGAATGAGCCGATAGACAAGTTTCTGCATCGTCGGCTCTGTAGGGCGCACGAACATTTCGGCGTGTCTTGGAAACAATTGGGGGTGGAATGTGAGTTTGTTGAAGATATTGACGACTAGCCTTTGGTGGATTTGGCAATTCCCGCAGAATCTGATAGGATTTATCCTCACTCGGAAGTATGAAGTTAAAGGGTTTCGATGGACACGAGCTAACGAGAGGATAGATTTCTATTTCAAGCGCGGCATCTGTGGGATCTGCTTGGGCGATTATATCATCATAGATTATGGTCTACTCGGCAGGGTACAATCTACTCGGTCGGTGTATCACGAGTATGGTCATCAAAAGCAGTCTAGGATACTCGGGTGGTTCTATCTGCCGCTCGTCGGCTTACCGTCGCTTGTCTTGCATCTTTGGGATAGGAAGTTCCACAAGAACTGGGCATATAACCATCGGCAGAGATGGTATTACACCAAATACCCCGAGAACTGGGCAGACAAGTTGGGCGGTGTGATAGATCGTTTCGAGGTGATATGAGAATATTGGGAATAGACCCCGCGACATCTAAGCCTCTCGGGTTCGCTTTGGTGAATCCTCGGCTCACTGTGGAATACAGTGGGCTTTGTGGCTACATGGATCTGTGGGGTGTCCTCGATACGTGCAATCCCGACATTGCCGTCATAGAGGATCAGTTCTTCTTCAAGAACTTCGCTACCGCCAAGAAGTTGGCTTGGTCGGCGGGGAAGATAATGGGGATCTGCGCTTTACATAGGACAGTGAACTGCACGATGAACGTGTCTCACTGGAAGAAATTGATGGATTGTCTTGTTAAGGGAGATAAATGGGCACATATACACAGAGCACAGGAAGTCTTCGGTCGGGAGTTCCAAGACGACGTGGCTTCGGCGGCACTCATTGCCGCCGCATATCTTAAAGAGTATGATATACTTGACAAGGATATGTCAGTCGTGATATAATGAATTATGCTTAAGTACTCCGTTGAAGAAGTAAAGAAACTTATAGATGAATATTTCACCCGCGCACCGTCTCCCATCAAGGATTGCAACGGAAAGGACATCGGGGAGTATGATACGAAGCCGCCCACGTTGGCGGGTCTCCGACGCGTGATCGGGTCGCAAAACTGGGCGAGGTATAAGGAACTTCCCGAATACGCCGAGATGTTGCAGGACGCGGAAGACAGAGTGGAAGAATGGCACGAATCCAGACTTTCTGCTTCCTCGTGCACAGGCTCTATCTTTTGGCTCAAGAGCAAGAAGCAGTGGCGCGACGGCGACAATCCAAATCCGTCTTTGGTGGTTTCTATGTCTCTTGACAAGTCAGACGAAGAACTGTACAAGAAGAATTTAGGGGCTTTCTTTGGCGTTAACGCAGAATGAACTCGCGCTCACCAATGCGATGATGAACAAGTGGATGCCGCTCTATTTCGCTATGAGTTGTCATAGAACTCATAGGGGTAAGCCTTTAGACTTTATCAACAACCCGTTCTTGAAGCAGATTTATGCAGACGAATCGCCCGATATGGGCGTTATGAAGTCCACGCAGTGCGGAGTTTCAGAATATGTGCTGTGTAGGGAGATTGCCTTGGCTTGTAGTGGCAGAAACATCTTCCACGTACTCCCTACAGACAAACTCATCGGTCGTTTCGTTCGTGAGCGTATGGACAAGACCATCGAAGCCACGAAGAAATACAAGGACATTACCAAGATAACCAAGAGCGCAGACAACATCACAATGAAGCAGTTCGGTGCAGGTACGATAGTCTATGTAGGCTCGAATAGTGAGAGCAGTTTTGCCGAGTTTCCTGCGGACGACGCTATAGTGGACGAATATGACAGATGTGATCAGAAGAATGTACTTATGATAGACGACCGTCTCGCCGCGTCTCAATATCGTACTAAGTTTATAGTCGCCAACCCGACCATCACCGACTACGGCATTCACAAGTTGTGGAAAGAATCTAAGCAGTATGAGTGGCATATAAAATGTCCTCATTGTGGAAAATGGGTACAGCCCGATTTCTTCAGACACGTAGTCGAGAAGATAGACGACGGGATCTATACTTTTCGAGACACAGAGTGGGATAGGAACTCCGAACGCGATGTCTTGGCTATCTGCGACTGTGGGAAGCCCCTCGACTTGAGGGCAGACGGCAGGTGGATACCACAGAATCCTAACGCCAAGCGATCCTATTACCACGTGTCTAAGATGTTTTCTACGCAGGTTACCATAAAGGACTTGTGCGACGCGTTTAATCTGGGTCTCGACAACGACGAAGCAATGGCGAGGTTCTATAACTCGGACTTGGGTCTGCCTTATACGCCGCAGGGAGCGAAGTTTACTGACGACACTCTCAATAAGTGCGTGAGTGATTATGCTTTGCCGAGTGGCTCTACGAATCCGTGTATTGCGGGAGTGGACGTAGGTAACGCGTTGCATTGTCGCGTCAACGAAATTCTGCCCGACGGAAGCGAAAAGGCGGTATTCTTTGGCGAGTTGAAAGACGTGGAAGAACTTGCTTGGGTGTGCAATCATTTTAACATCGTAGTGGGTGTCATAGACGCAATGCCCGAACAGCGTCTGTCGAAACGAGTGTCTCAATGGAAAGGTTGGTTGCGTTGCTTTTTTCAGTCTCCTCGTGCGGCGGATAATCTGAACTTGAGAGAGAACACGATATCCGTCAATAGGACGGAACTCATAGACAGTGTAAAAGCGAAGTTCGAGGAGAAGCGTTGCTTTCTTCCTCGGAATGTTCAGTCTATCACTAATTATTACAAACATATGAAAGAGCTGACGCGTGTCTTCAATGAAGCGCGTAATGAATATGAATGGGTTGGCGAGGGTGCTGACCATTATCTGTTTGCAGAGGTGTATATGGCGGTAGCCCGCCGAATCATAGGGAGACTATAATGAATCTTAGTGGAACGGGCGCGTTGGGCGGATTTACCCTAGCGGAATCTGTAAGTGCTCAACTGAATGACAAGAATAGGCGTGGTATCACTGTACGAGACCCATATGCGGTAATGGATAGATGGGCGGTGGACAAGGACGGTGAAGTCCAGTCAGCCCAGTATCAGATACCCCTCTACACTCTCACAGTGGACGAGCGGCTCGCAATGTTTCAGCGGTGCTCTCCTATCTTCGGTGTGGTAACTGGTCGAATGAATCGTGTCGCGGGTATGGCTTGGCGCGTTACCAAGCACAGGAAAGAGGAAGACAGAATCGCACAGTCTCTCAAGGAAGCCAAGCAGATTTTTGACGAGAACAAGGAAGATATATCTTCTCCTCGGGGATTGGGCATATGCATTAAGTGTATGAAAGAGATAATGCGGTATCTGCCCGACGTGAAGATGGACTTGTCTAATTTTGACAGTGCGCTGTTGCGGTGGTCTCGTAGAATTAATTCAGAAGCCGAGGATAAGTGTACGGAAATAGAGGATTGGCTTCGTCAGCCGAACCAAGAGCAGACTTTTGAGGATTTGACCAAAGAGATAGTCTTCGACCTGCACGTGCACGGAAATGCCGTTCCTTATAAAGAAGTGCAGAGGGGAAAGATCGAGAATATTTATTGCTTGGCGGGTGGTAGCACTGTTCCAGTAACAGGGCAGTTCGTCGGAGACCCAGTGGCATATCTGCAACTCACGGACACGCTCCACCCTCAACTCTACTACCAGAATGAAGTCGAGTACTTGAGGTATGCTCCCAATTCGAATGACCCCTATGGTAGTGTTCCGCTCGAAGCCTTGGTGAACAAAGTAGCAGAGAGCCTTATGTTCGACGAGCGTTGTGCGGAGATGGCGGACGGCTCGAATCAGCCGAGTAAACTCTTGGCTTTCGGCGACAACAGTGTAATGGGGGCTATAGGCGAGAAATTTGATACGCCGATGGACAAGAACGAGCAGAAGCGTCTCGAATCGCAGATTAACGAATATCGCAAAGAAGCCGTTCGAATTATTACAGGGCACGGAGTTCCTGTAGCGGTCGATGTCTCGCGCGCCGACACGTTCCAACATCAGAACGAGCGACAGAAGATGATCCGAGAAGAAGTGGGGGTGGTCTTCGGTGCGTCGAATATGGAACTCAACCTCTCGGGGTCTGACGGTACGAGTGGTCGTCAGACATCGGAGACGCAGGAGCGGTACGACCTGTACAAGGGAATCTTCCCTACCATTCAGAATCTCGAGAATTTCTGGAATCTTCGGGTGCTTCCGTTCAGATATGGCAGTGGGTATGAATTCAAATACGATCAGCAAGACACGGACGCGAAGAAGATGCGAGAAGCAGGAGAGAAACTGCAGACTGGTCTCTTCAGTGTTAATGAGATACGCACTAGGGATTTGGGTGAAGATGCCTATCCCGACGAGCAGTTCAATAGACCGAACGGGGCGCAAATGCCGCTCACGCAGAATCCGCTCTCTATGATGGGTGGTGGAATGGGTGGAGATGTGGGTGATGGGGGTCTAATGTGATTATACAGCCAATGACTTCGAAAGAGGAAGCGGACGTGGTCGTGCCGTTCAAGAATGACCTCGTGCTCCTCTTTAACGAGATACGAAAGGAAATGAAGAACCGAATCAAGGAAGCCGCTACGCCGCAGGAAGCGTTGGCGGCTATTAGTATATTAGACGAACCGTACGAGGAAGAAGATGGCGGGGTATAGACAAACGCTCAAGAAATTGGCTAAGAAGTATGGGGTGGATATCAAGGGTCTCACTTACACCCAACTCATACAGGACATCATTATAGACAATTCGTTGCGAGCCACAAAGAAGATGCACCAACTCTCCGACCGCAGAATGCGCAATGCGTTCGACGAGAGTGTCAATATGGGCATAATCAACCTGCCCGAATACGCCGTTCCTGCCGTTACTGCCCACAAGGCGGCGCAGAGCGGCAAGATGATTACGGATACGATGAGGAACTCGATCACGCGCGGTCTTCGTCAATCAATAATCGAGCACCCGAATGACGCGGAAGCGGCGATCATGCAGATGCAACAGCACATCAAGGACACGTTCAGCACCTATACCACAGCACACGCCAAGACCATTGCGGTAACGGAAGTGCGCTCGGCTGTGGATATGACCAAATATCTGTATGCGCAGGAACTCGCCGAGCGCAATCAAGGCAAATTGCACATAGTGAAGCAGTGGGTACATAACGACAGTCTGGTCAAAGACCCGAGAGAGAATCACAAGGCAATAGACGGCGAGAAAGTTGCTTTCGGATCGCCGTTCTCTATAGGTCTTATGTATCCTCACGACCCCGCCGCGCCCGCTTCGGAAGTTATTAATTGTCAGTGTGGATACAAGTTGCTCGTCGAGGAGATGGCGACCAACGAGATATTTAAAGACATCTTGCGTGTCAAGATGGGTAGGGTCGCTAAGGGGGCGGCTATCAATCCCTCGACTGGCAAGCCCTATCAGATAGGCGACATCAAGACGAGACCCGATGGCACGAAATGGGTGAAGACTGGTACTTTCAGTTGGGCGTTGGCAGACAAGCAGGATAGCGGACAGAGCGAGCAGAAGAAAGAAGAGGGCGGACAGAGTGCGCAGGACGCTAAGGATATCGCTCAAAAATACGGAAATAAAGGTCTCTATAGGCTTACCAGAGGTGGGCTTTTGGCTCTTCTTGAAGATAGTGGAGTGGAGAATCCGAAATCTCTTTCTTGGAAAGATAAGGTAGCCAAATACCAAGAGATAGTCTCGAAGATACAGCAAGAGCCGAAAGAGGAGCATGTCGTCAAACCCAAGACAGAGGGTAAGCAGGAGCTCATAAAGGCAGACTTTCACATCTTGCACAACAAGAACTTTATCCCCCCTAAAGACCCCATGGTGCTCGGTACTCATATCGAGTTCAATGATGACGGCTCTATCACAGACAAGAGCTATGACGAACTTATGGCGAAGATAGAACCTCGGCGCGGCGGACACTGGGGAGACGCGACCACGGAGAATGATGTGGCTACGGCGGTGGCGTTGGTCAACGCACCAGACTGGAAGCCCATCGACAAGATGGAAAATGGGCAATTAGTAGAATACACCCAAGACTTAAGCAGTTGGGGATATGCGGCTAAAATAAAAGATGGTCTCGGGTTGAGGAAATACGCCCAAGAGCACCTTAAGCACCCCGATATGTCAAGGGAGAAGATACCCAATTTCTTCCGTGGTATGACGCTCTCTCGTGAGCAGTTCAATCAGTTGGTGTCGGGAGAAGCGGATACCATCGAACTTACAGGGTGTACTGCCATTTCCTCATACGAGGAGATCGCCGATCAGTATTCGGGGTCGTCTTGGACGAGGAGATATGGTAGCACTCGCCAGTCGGTGAAACTAATAATCGAGCGTGATGATTATCTTGACAACAGTATAGGTATGTTCCACCCTTGTGGCACGGATAGATTGGACAAGAACCCGAACAGGGCGTTTGAAATGCTTACTGGTGCGTCGTCCTTTTATGTGAAGTCTGTCGGCTCGCAGGGTGCGAGGAAAGAGGAGTATGGTAAGATGTTCCGACAGGAGCAGGACTGGGACAACATTAAGCAATTGGCGAATGACGACATAGTGAGCAAAGACCACCCATCGTACTATGTTCAAAGAAATCGTCAAGAGCAAGCCAAGGCAAAACTCCGTATGCGTGAGTATATAGACGACACTTTCGAGTGGACGAAGAAATTTATTCAAGACCACGCAGATGACATATATAGGAGATACCCCAAGAACAAGAACAAGATATATGACGAACTTACCTCGGAGATGTTGGAAGAGTTCTCCAAGACACCTATGGGCAAGAAGTGGGCGGAGACGAGAGGTAGCGAGAGGTCTGGAAAATTGCCGCACGTAGGGGCTTCGATTGCCGATCAAGAGCAACTTGAGCATATAGATGAGGGGTTTGCAGAATCGCAGGATTACTTCGATATGTTTGTCTTCGAGAAACCGACTGATCTGTTGGACAGATATCTAAGGCAAGGCATAGATTACGACATCGCTTTCTATAATGCGAGTAATCTGGACGCGACGAGTATCGCTCCGCCTAAGGTGTCGGACTACTTCTCGCAGAAGAATGTGGACAAGCAGATAAAGTCTCTTCAGAAGCAGAGGGAGAAGTTCGCACGAAAGCAGGACATCATAGAGAACGTGCTCCCTAAAAAAGCGAAAGAAATCTTGGGTGGGTTCTTGGACAAATATGACATTCCACAGGACGTAAAGGACGAATATGTGTCCACCTATTCCAATCCTCAATCGGACTGGCAAAAGAGACAAGACATAGCAGACAAGGTAGAATCGTACTTGGGAGAGGACGATCAGCATCAACTCTATCGTTTAAGACCACCTATCATTTCGAATGGCGGCGCGGTCTACGTTATGGGCGACTGGAAAGACAGCCCTTATTACACAGAGGGAATTGACGATATTGTTGATAAGCAAGGCGCGTACGGCAGGTTGAAGACCAAAGTGAACGACATCGACAAGCAGATGGAGAGTTGGAAGAATGTGCCGATAGACGAATTGTCCAAGATGTCGGACGAGGAATTCGAAAAGGAACTGTCGAACACGGGATCGGATAAACTTAAGGATTTGGGATGGTCGTTGGTGAACGACTATAAAAGCGCGGTAGATTCTTATTATAAGAAACTCCCCGCTGTCGAGATACGCGTGGTGGCGGGTCGCGGCAAGAAATCCATCAAGTCGGACGACACAGGTGGGGCTTTGGAGGGAAATGATGAATGATTTGGGTGAGGGCTTGATATTGCCCATTATGAGAAAAGACGACTTGCTCTACTGTCAGCTTCCAAGCGGCAAATACGCCATCTGTCAGCGGTTCGAGGGTATCAAAGAGCAGTTCGACGAGCCGAGTGAGGACTTTCAAGCGGAACTCGCCAAGATGGGCTTCGTTAATGTGGAATAATCTTTGGCATACTAAAAGATATGGAATTAGATACGATTTCGCCGCTTGACGGTAGGTATGGAGAGGAGAGTGCTCCGCTGTTGTCTTACTTCAGTGAGAGAGCCAATCTCAAGTATATGACGAGGGTGGAACTCGCCGTGCTCAACGAGCACTTGTCTCGGCAGGGTCTCGAGCCTTTGGAAGACCTTAATATCGACGTGAACGAGGTATGTAGGTTGGAAGAGACCACCCGACATCAGGTCAAGGCGTTGGTCAACCACATACAGTCCATTATACCAGATTATGCGAAGCCTTTCGTCCATCTCGCCATTACTAGTAGCGACACGCAGGACACGGCTAACGTGCTCCGCACTCGAGACGCGCTCAAACGTGAAATCTATCCCGCTGTAGAAGAACTCCTGCGCCAGTTGGTAGACAAGATGTCCGAGACTGCTCACATTCCGCAGATGGGCAGGACGCACGGTCAACACGCAGTGCCGATGACGTGCGGTTGGTGGTTTACCGAATACGTAACTAGAATACACCGAGTACGCGAGAATATGCACGTGCCGTGCTTTGGCAACATATCGGGCGCGGTGGGTACGTTTCGCGCTCTTTCTTATCTCTATGATAATCCAATCCAATTTTCGGAGCAGGTATGTGGACGGCTCGGTCTCACCCGTTCCGAGTGCACCACACAGATACTCTTTTCAGATAGCTTGGTACGTGTCTTGGGTGAGATTAATATCTGCTTTGGGATAATAGCTAACCTCGCCGACGACATACGCAACCTGCAGAGGTCGGAGATTGACGAGGTGGAAGAGTGTTTCTATGACGGGCAGATTGGCTCTTCTACTATGCCGCACAAACACAACCCGTGGAACAGCGAGCACGTGAAGTCCTTGTGGAAAGTAGCCACGCCGAGATACCTCACGTTCAGTATGGATCTGATTTCCGAACATCAGCGCGACCTTACGAACAGTGCGTCTTCGCGCTTCGTGTTCGAATATCTTACCCTGTTCTATCTCGCGGTGAAGCGAATGACGCGGGTGATCTCGGGTCTCAAGATTAAGGGCGGTCAGATGTTAAAGCACGTCAAGGGGTTTGAGGACACAGAGAAAGCCTACGTGCTTCTCGCTCGCGCAGGGGTAGTGGACGCGCACAAGGTCGTACAGCGACTGGCGGAACGTGCGCGCGATTCCGATTACTGGAGTTTTAGGTCGTTTCTCGAGTATTCTGAATATTGGGAAAAGATAAAAGATGTCTATGACGAGGTGGGGAAAGAAGATGTCATACAAGAAGTGGTTTACGAGATGTCTAAATGGTATCGAAAACGATGGTCGAAAGACCAAAAGTAAAGAGGTAATGCTTATCTCGAACAATAAGCCACCCATCTACTTCAAGAGAGCGATGGACTGCAAGGAGTTTCTCGGCTACGCTAATGTGAATCAGATATATCAAGCCATTGCTCAAGCCAGGCCTGTCTATACTAAGAAGCGAGAGAAGTTCTATGTAGACTGGGCATTATAGATGAATACTTGACAAAATCGTATGAGGTGTGATATAATAAAAATATGAAAAGAATTGACATTTTTAAGGCAATCGAAAAGCATTTGACGGAGCAGATAGTCGCAAAGGCTTTTGAAATAGGACACCGCTCACAGCGCAAGGACGGTGTGTGGGAGAAGACTGCTAATGGTTGGGTGAAAATGAATACCAAGCCAGTTTTCGGAAACAAAGCCGAGGGTGCTAAGCAGGCTCGTGAGACGCGCGCGGCAAACAAACAGCCGTCTCCTACTATTGGTGGCGATAAAATCAACGATATGAATGCTGTCGCCGAAAGATATGGTTCAGCCATTATGAGCCAAATTAGAGCAGGCGACAACGAGGGTGAACCCGATTTGGACGACGTTATGGCTGTCGCCGACATTATTCTCGAAAGAGAGAATAGGACAGATCTTCAAGACGACGAAGATGCCTATATTGATTTCGTGGACGGTATTTCAGGCATTTGGCAGAAGAACCAGAGAAAAGCGTAGTGCGAAAGATATCAATACACACAAGACAAGGCAGTCTCTATGATGGTGCTTCATTAGTCGAGAAATCAGTCGACGGAGTGAAACACCGATATGTATGCGGAATCGCGAGTGGTACGCGCGTAGATCAGCACGGCGAGCGTCTCACGCAGAGGTGTATTGACAGCATAGTGCGTCAGTGTAAGGACAGCGACATCTTGCTTTATGCCGATGTGCACGGAGTAAAGGCGAGCGAGGATATTGGTATCCTCACCAACTTCGAGGTGGACGAGCGCGGCGATTGGGTGGTCGAGTTTAGGCTCTACGATGAGACCGACAAGGTAGACGCTAAATCCCTCGAGACCGCCGACAAGTTATGGAAACAGTTAAACGGATTTCCGCCCTATACCAAGCCGCGCAAGAAAGGCTTTAGTATTGAGGGGTATGTGCCCGATGTGGGCGGACTGGTGGATCAGAAAGAGAAATTCGGTATCATTGACGACATCGTCCTCGAGGGGGTAGTCGTAGTGCCCGAACCCGCCTATCAAGATAGCGTTATTCATAGCGTCTATAAGGCGTTAGGAGAGACACCCGAGTGGACGGTACGTAAGGGTATAAGGGAGCAGTTGTCAGACTATGACGACGAGGTAACTCCCGACGTGTTGCAGGCTACGTTACTCGACACTCTCCGTACGGCAGAGGACGAAGTGGAAGCTAGGGCAGTCCTCCAAGAATATACGGAGATAATGCTTAGCGAATGGAAAAAGGGAACACTGGGCGAGCCTGTGGCAAGTCCATATGGTATAAATAAAGAGGAGATAATTAAGTCTCTCAAACACGAAATCGCTTTGTGGAAGTCCTACAAGGATAAGGAGAAGAAAAATGGCTAAGACCACTAAAGCTACTAAAAAGGTAGCTAAATCGCTTACGCCCGAGGAGAAAGCAATCTTGGGCAATATCCGCTCACTGATGGATCAGCTTGACGAGGAAGAACTTGGCGACGAGGAAGCCTTGATTGAGGAATCAGCAGAAGAGGAAGAAGTTGGCGAGGAAGAAGAAGAGGAAAAGGTGGAGAAATCCGCCGCACCCGAAGAAGTCGCCAATAATGACGCACAAGAGCGTATGGAAACCGAAGATACGGACATCGACGAAGCGTTGAAAATCGTCAAGTCTTACTGTGCCAAGCGCACCGTCAAGAAAGAAGCGAATCGAAACGCACAGATCGTCAAAGCGTTGGTGATTATGTCCAAGCGTATGGACGATATCCAAGGTACGCTTGACGGCATCACCGAGGGCATTCGCCAAGTACCAGTGCGCAAGAGCACACAGGCGCAACCGTTCGATCCGAGCAAGGGTTCTCTCTCGGACGTAATGAAATCACTTTTTGCATAAGGAGCAGAAAATGGCAGTAAGTCAAGTAATGAAAGAACAGCGCAAGGCTCTCATTCGCAAGGCACTTGATACCGCTACGAACAGCGGTGGTGTTTTGATTCCCGAGCACCTTGAACAGATTATCACCAACACGGTGGTGAAACTCTCACCCGAAATGTCGGTGATTCAACCCGAATTTGACAATCAGAAATACCACGATTTCAACCGACTTATCAAACTCCCCCGCGCGGGCGGATTTATGGGCGAGGGCGCGGTTACGCCTACCTCGCAGGGCGCATACGAACGTGCTTCTGTGGAACTCAAGGTGCTTCGCCGAAAGGGCGCAGTAACCAACTTCTTGCAGGACACGTCGAAGAAATTCATTGACGCGTCTGCGGCGGAAATGGAAAACCACCTGCAAGCGCACGTCTATGACATCATCAACGCGCTCAAATTCGGCAACGCGAAAGCCAACAAGTACGCCTTTGACGGTCTCGACGCTACGATCAAGTCAAACCGCGTCAATATGGCGCGCGGCGGTGAAGTGCCGACAGACCTCTCGTTCCTCGATGAAATGATCGACGCGAACATTCGCAAAAACGGAAGTGCACATAACAAGTGCCTTATGATGACACCCGAGATGCAGTCTCTCGTCTCACGTCTCTTGACGAACGTGCGGCTTATGCAGGGCAACGCGGGTAGTCTCGGCAACGTGGAGATCAACGGCGGTTGGCGACTTATGACTTACCGCGATATCCCGATTCTCCCCGTGGCGGATATGGGCGCGACCGAAGAAGAGGTCATGGTTACGGTGGCGGCGGCTACTGGTGGTGCAGTGCCCGCAGGAGAGTATCATATACAGGTATCGGTCGTTACGAACGGCGGCGAATCCTTGGCGAGCGACGAAGTCGATATTGCGTCTGCGGCGAACGGCAAGATTACCCTCTCGTGGGCGGCGGTCGAGGGAGCGTCCTATTATCGCATTTATGCTTCCAAGACGGCAGGGGCGGAACGGCTCGTGGCTATCGTGCCCGCACAGGCGTACGACGGCACTGGCACTTACGTCTCGGACGTTACTGGTGTGGAAATCACCACAGACCCGAGCGTGGCGAACCCGACGTTCAACATCGTGGCGACTGGTACGTTTGTTCAGCCCAACGTTACGGGAGCGGTCAATGAAGCTATGGCGAACGACCTGCCCTATGTGGCAACAGGCGGCGTAGTGCCCGAAACGGTCGTGCTATGGGATTTGGATAAATACCAAGGTCTCGGTAAAGTGCCGTATACCAACGTCGGCGGAGACAAGTTCAACGGACTTGTTACGATGACACCGCTCGCCATCACGGACGACAACATACCGTTTATGATCAAGTCCTATTTGGCGTTGTGCGACAGCTTCGAAGCCACTTCCTATATGGTGCGTGGTCTTCGCCGAAAGTAGATGTTGCTTACGCGCAGGGAACTCGTGCAGACCCGAAAGGAAGTGCGAGTTCCTAAAGTGGAAGAAAAGGTTGAGGAAGAAGCGCGAGACGAGACGTTGTGGCGAATGCACCACCCCGATCACGTGGATTCCTCTCCCATCAACGCCACTTTCGACTACAACGGCTACGAAGTGAAGATACAGAAAGGAGTAGCCCTTATCCCCGCCTGGCTCGTTCCAGACTTCGAGGGTATGGGTTACACCAAAGGCAGGAAATATGAAGAAGATTTCTGAAGCGTTCGATAGGGCAAGCCCCGAAAATCAGGCTATGCGGCTCGCTCACAGATACAACGCCTTGGTGGACGCTTATGAGGAACTCGAGCACAAGTACGAGGAACTTAAGGCGGCGACTAAAGGCGCGGCGACAAAATCCAAGAAAGGAGTAGAAAATGTACAGCATTCTGATCAAGACCAGTGATAAGAAATATGCTTATCACCTCAACAGCGATGGAACGGTGTTCACGGGCAACGCGGAAGCGGTGCAGGAGCGCATTCACAAACTCATCAACACCTACCCCATCAACAACTTGGTGGTGGTGCACAACGTGAAATTGACACCATCGTTCGAAATCGAAGACGTGTCCGAACTCCCATCAGAGGATTAAATGGACTGGTTGCCGCAACTCCTAAAAGAAGGTAGCACCTTCTATGGAATGTTCTTCGTGGTGTTCTCTGCGATAGTAGTGGGATTGCTCCTCAAGAACAAATCCCTCATTATCAAGACGAGCCACTTCTCGTTGGGCAGTTCAGAGAGGGAGCGGACAATCGTGCGCCACCAAATGCACTACATACACGTGATGTGCGACGGTGTCTGTGAGAAGATACCTGCGCAGTTCGACAAGTGGCGCACCAAATTCGTGATGAGTAGGGTGTCAGACGTGCTCGAAGAAGCCGTACTCTACAATCACATAGACGTGTCTAACAAGGAGTATACAGAGGTTAAGCAACAGCTAGCCTACAGCGCGGTGCTTAAAAACACGAGCGACGACTACTTCAAGACACCCGAGTTTAAGGAGTTCTGTGATAGCTTCGTCTTCGACACGTTGAAGTCGTTACAGTCGATAAGGAAGCAATACGAGTGAAATATGCGTTGGTTGCTGTTAGCGTTCTTGCTGTTCTTCTCGGCATCTTCGGCGTGGTGCAATCCACAAGACTGGCACATCTCAACCAGTCAGTGGATAGCTATCGACGAGACCTTGAGGACGCTCGAAGAGCAAACGATAGATATGCAGACGCTTTTGGACGAGCAGGACAGGCAACTCAAGACCTTGGAGAATGCCTATCTCGACACGCGACTACTCTACAACAACTCCGAGAGCAGATACAGGGAATTAGAGCAGGATATGAGCAGATGCAAGAAATCCTTGACGGTCTGGCGGAGCGTGGGGATATCAGCGTCGATAGTGGCGATAGTGGGGATAGTCTGTGCAGTTATTAAATGACGTGCGAGCATTACTCGAGCCTTATCAGATAAACTCGTTCCACAACGTAGTCCGCAACGGAGACTTGGTGGACGGCAGACTTTATACAGAAGTCGAGGGATTGCATGTAGGCGATTTGACCCCCTACGGCAGGATTACATCCCTCGACTTCTGTATAGTGTGTGAGCGTCCTATTGAGAAGACACCGCTCGAAGTGAAAGTCTACGACTACGTGTCCGACGAATTCATCGAGCGGACGTTCGAGACGCAGATACGCCCGATAGTGCGCAGGTACGCCCCCGTGGGCGAGGAGAAGTGCACGGAGTGGGTGGAAGCTCGAAACGGCAAAGCCTACCTCTCCCACCGAGACATCTTGCAGTGCGAGTGCACTGGACTGTCTAGAGTGGATCAGGAACTGGGCGTAATCTATGGCTCGTTCGAGGGCGCGGTGCAGGTAAGCTACACGTACGGCGGAGATTTCGAAGACGTGGCGAGGGCTTGCGCACTGCTCACCGCTAGCTTCGTCTTGGGATATGTAGGGGCACAGACTGGTGGCGGCTCGCTTTCCGTGCAGGGGTATAGCCGCAATTACGGTGCTCGCGGCAAGTGGCACGACATACGGCAGGACTTCGACAGAGCCGCATACGAACTGCTACAGAAGCATGTGGTGGGCATATGTTGATAGAGACGAAACAGGCGTTGATGGACGTGCGCAACACGGTACGCGAGTGGGGAGAACCCTTGGACTTCTTCATACGCTCGGAAGAGGACGTGAAGAGGGGCAGTCTTGGCAGTCCTGTCTCCCATTCCACGAAGAGCGTACGGGTGTATGCCTACCCCATAGAAAGGGTAACGACGGAGAAGCAGTTGACCAAGGCGGGTCTCTCCGAGCAGTGTAACACGATAGTCTACACTGCCGCGCTCTCGTGGAAGGATTTGGATATCGACAACTTCGACGTGTCGAGAATGACGGTAGGATACGACGGAAGAGAGTGGCAGGTGTCGCAGTTGGGCAAGGTAGGCAAGTTCGGCGGCGAGTATCAGTACATCACGTTCGGTCTCAAGTGAGGTCAGAATGAAGTACAGCGACAGGGTAGCGGCAGTGAACGCCCGAATCAAGAGATTACCTCGGCTCTACGAGGACTACATCAAGTCCTCGAGAGACCGAGACGCGGACAAATATATCGGGTACTGGAAGAGCGGTATACTCAACAACGAGTACAAGTTGACACCACTCAAGCCCGAGACGGTGGTGAGGAAGATGAAGCAGGGGTGTGCGAGACCTACAAGCCCCCTGTACGGACTGGGTCTCGAGGGAGCGCACACGTTCATCAAGGGTATGCGCAAATTTAGGACGAGCGAGGGTTATGTGGTGCGTATGACGGGCAAGCACCACGACAGCGAGATAGACAATCACGCGCTCTTGCTCATACACGAGTATGGGCTAGGCAACAATCCCAAGCGACCCGCGATGCACAAGAGCTACGCTAGGGTGCTTGAGGACATAAAGCGAGACGACAGGGCGATGGTGAAGACCATCAACCAGTATATAAGGAACGGAAAGTGGAGAAACGGCTAGAACTTGACAAGATAGAGACCGACTTCCAGTATGAGTTGTGCGAGATATCGGACTACACGGGCAGGGAATCTCGGTCTTTCAAGTTCACCATACCGAGCGGTAGTAGGGGCAAGAAGATAGTCTTCCCTGTGGGGTGCGACGGCGATTTCGTGGACATAGCGTTCAACGCCCACTCGTTCAGACACCCCACGTTCTCCCTCACCGCAGGGGGGCAGGGCTACTACGCCGCGCAGGGATTCGAGGTGGCGATAGGCGAGTATGACACGGTAATAGTGCCCTACGCGCCGTTCGACCGCTTCGAGATAGAGGTGCTCACGGACGAGGGCGACGTGCTCATCGTGAACGACCTAAGGTGCGTCAAGGACGAGATGCCGCAGGACTTGCTCCAAGGCTTCCTCGCAATGGAGTTACCCAAGGTGGGCGTAGGACAGGTCTGCGTACAGACGGGAGACCGCCACGTGGAGTTGCCGTGCGTGTTGCCGACTAACACCGTGATAGAGATGGACGGCGAGCGTTACCAACTGGAAGTGGTGGGCACGAGAGCCACTTTCAAGGACACGATGACGCGGACAGTGCCGAGAGACTACGAGGGAGACATCTACGTGCAGACCGAGTGCCGCATAGGACATCTCGACGACGTGGCGTTCCCCTCGGTGGTGCTGTGGTACTCCTCGCCGAAGCCCGACCTTAGGGCGGTGCGCAGGGAAGAGTATAGGGTGTTCGGACTGGACGCTTGGATCAAGGAGCGGACGCAGTACGAGAAGTGGACGGTGCAGATAGAGGTGGTGGGTGCGTACGCCGAGTGGGTACAGCACGTCGCTTCCTATGTACGCAGGTTCTTGGAGACCAACAGGGTCTACGTCAACGGCAAGCGGTTCACTTTCGAGTGGACACAGGCGGCAGTGGACACAGACCCGACGACATACCTCGACATACAGCCCTCTGTGGCGTACGTCGTAGAAATCAGTTTGCAAGAGGAGTTCTTATGGCAAGTGGTACAAAAGGGGTCGGGAAAGCTAAGGACAGCAATCCCAAAACTAGGGTAGCCCGAAACTTGGCTACACAGCCGCGCGAGTTTAAGATCGGCGGCAAGTGGTACAAGTGGAATGCGCGGGGTACACAGGGCGACACGCTCGACGTAACTGGAGTGGATTTGACGGGTTTCGAAAGATACTTCGAAATCAAGGAGCGATAAAATGCGAAGACTTGGTGTTTATGGTGAGAATCTCCCGACAAAGAAAGAGCGGAGCGTAGAGCCCGCCGACTTCTCGATCGCAGGTCTCATCGGATATTTCGACAGGCAGTACAACGTGCCTTTCAGACTTCGGAGCGACATCGAGGGTAAGACGGTATTCGGCGAGCAGACCAACCGCAACTATTATGGTTGGGATTGCTTGAACGGATTCTTCTCTAACCTCAAGGGCGCGCCTGGCTCTATCTACGTCTATTCTCCCGTGGGAAAAGGCGCGGTGCAGGCTTCTCTCGGAGTGCTCGACGGCAACAAGGAAGTTACGATACTCATCAAAGCCGCCTATCTCGGCGAGGACGAGTACGGCGAGTTCGCCAACCGCACAGGTATCAAGATAGAGCAGGGAGCGTTCTTCGAGAGCGTGATCGTCTCTTCTGACGGCAAGACTTACTCCCTCGAGAGCGTGTCTGGACTGCACGTCGGCGACATCGTAAAGGTGGGAGACGCGTGGTCATCGGTAGAAGCGATCTCCGAGAGCGCGAGGAGCGTTACGCTCGCCGATGAATTGAAAGGCGACACACTTTTGGGTATGGGATTCAAACTCAAGACCTACCGCAAGTCTCTGAACGGTCTCGTGGACGAGGTGGACACGACGCTCGGCGAAAT
>JAAUYS010000067.1 GCA_014804995.1 Clostridia bacterium | reverse complement strand
GAATAAGCGGTACGCACGCACAGGCTTTAAGTGCCAAGGAAGAGCTTGAAAAGGCTTACCCCTCTTCAAAGGTACACGTTATAGATACCGCTAACGCGTCGCTGGGGTCGGGGCTTCTTGCCTTAAAGGCTTGCGAGATGAAAGAGGCAGGCAAAAGTGCGGAAGAAGTTGCCGTCTGGGCGCAGGAGAACGCGTACACCGTAAACAGCTACGTAACGGTGGGCGATTTGAAGTATTTGAGAAAGGGCGGAAGAGTTTCCGCAGTTGCCGCCATAGCGGGTACGCTTTTGAACATTAAGCCCGTTCTTTGGGCGAATGACACCACCCCCGCCAAGCTTGCCGTATGCGGTAAGGAGCGCGGTAAAAAGAAGGCTTTATCCGCAATAATAAAGGCGTTTGACGATAACGTTTTAGACGCAGAAAACCAGACGGTAGCCATTGCGCACGCAGACTGCATTGAGGACGCGAACGAAATTGCAGAGGCCCTTAAAACGCGTGGCGTTAAAGATATAATTATAGAGTACTACGATTTATGCACAGGCTCTCACGCAGGTCCCGGAACGGTTGCCCTCTTCTTCTTCGGTAAATCGAGGCTTAAAGAGGCTACCGAAAGCGTAGGACAGAAAAAACCCATTTTAAACCCCTTTAAGCACAAAGCGCAATCTTAAAAATAAGATAACCGCCCCGCGATAATTCGCGGGGCGGTTTTTTCGTTTTGTTAATTTGCGGGGAATTTATCGCGGGGGATATATTCCTTGGGCTTAATATTAAAGGTCTTTAAGTCTAACGCGTCTACGGTTTCAGTATCAAGACTGAATTCAAAGGGCAAGCTGTCTATATAGGATATAACCGCGTCGCTTAATCTGAACTTTATTATATCCGACTGATACAGTTTATCCAAATCACTCTGGGTGTACGTAGACATTATCGTTGCGCCGTCTAAATCGGGTACTATAAACTGTACGTTCGTGCCGTCCCCGCCGGACTTCTCGTTAATAAGCTCCAACGCGCCGGTAAGTCCCTTTATTTCTTCGTAAGAAATTATCGGCCAGTCGTAGGTTTTAGAGAAATCTCTGTTTACGCTATGATAAGAATTAATCTCTTTACTGCCTATGACGTAAAGCGTATCGGTACCGTCCGTATTCTCTATCAACTGCTTTGTTATTCTCGCACGCATTATAATGCTGTTGAAAATAAGCTCCTGCGTGTCCGTATCGGGAAGTTTAAACGGCTCGGTTGCCCAGCTTTCTAAGTTCTCCTCGTCAAAGTTACCGCTTTCTGAAAGAACGCAGAACGCCTTAACTACGGGGTACAGGTGTTCGGGCCGAATGTAAATATTACCCTCAACCGCGTTTTCGGGATAGAGCTTATTTACGATTGTTTCTACCGTTTCTTCGGGAACGATAATTGACTGGCTGTTTATAAAGTACTCCGAAGCCGACGCTACTAAAAGGTATGACTTTGTGGGTTCGTCCAAATCGTCTTCGTCGTAAACGAACTTAGCAAGTTCTTCGTCAAAATTGAACTTATCCGCCTCGGCGTTGTCGTAAATTTTTAATAAGCACTCTATTTCGCACTTCTTGTAAACGGGCAATTCCTTCATATACGCGTTGGGGTGGTCGCGAAGAATAGACTTGTTTTTGCCGTCTTCTCCCACTTCACGCATAGCGTCGTGAATGGACTTGGTTATTATGCCCTTTGCAATGTCGGAGTTGTATATGGTGTCCAGATTGTTTTCAAATTTGGACAGGTCGCCGAAGTCGAAGGCGGAAATATCGTCAAAGTCCTCTATTTCAAGCGCGCCGAATACGTCTACAAGGTTTTCTATTTCCTTTTCTTCATAGACCTTTTGACCGCCCTTTATAGTCGTTAAAATGTCTTCGTAGATGTTTCCTTTAACGGCTTCGTCAAGGTTTGAAGAAATCATATAGCTTATGATTACGGAGGGATAAACGACGTTTAGGGTTGATTTACCGCCGTATGCTTCAAGGGGGTCGTTAAAGTGCAGAATTTGGTCTTTAACCTTGCCCTCAAGCTCGTTTTTATCTATTTCGAGAATATCGTTTATTCCGAATATATCGAGGGCGTCTGATAAGGACTGCAACTCTTTATAAGTGTAATAGCCGTCGTCCTTTGCCGTGTCTAAAACGTTTTCCGGTACTAAGGCGCTGTCCTTAAAGCTCTTATCCAGCTCTTTGGTCATCTTGTTGAGGATAATCTCGCTGTTATAGCAAATTCTAAGCCTCGTCAAATGCGACAGTTCGGGGTTTTCGGAATATTCGTTAAGGCTTGAAAGAAGATTTGAAAGCGCGCTTTCCATTTCGTCTTCAAGGACGAACTCGCCCTCCGTCTGACTGCGCAAGCTAAATATCTCGTCAAGCGCATCAATAAGGTTTATAAGCTCCGCCTGCCAGATATTGTTGTCATCGTCGTAGTACATAAGCTCGCTTTCGGAACCTGCCTGAATTAAGCGCGCGGGGATATCGAGAACACCGCCCTCTCCCTCGTTCTTAATAAGGGTTGCAACTATTGAAGCGGGCAAAATTATGCTCTCTTTAAGTAAGGACTTATCCTTTGCAAGGCGTATGAGAATGGTTGAAATACTTATTGTGTTTTCACCCTCTTCTTCGCCCAAGCCGAGAGAATTCAGCGCTTTAATAAGCGATATAAGCTCTGTCTTTCTTACAAGCTCAAGCGTTTCTCCCTTTTCCTTCTGGCGTGATGTTAAGGGTACGATAATTTTAATATTACCGAGGTCTGCCGTACTGTTTAAGATGTAGTCCGACACGGTGTAATGAAGCACTGTTGATTTGAAGTAGGTTTTTAAGTTTTCCTCGTTACCGCTAAGCTCCATTATCTTGTCAAGAACGGCTTTGCCGGAGAACTCGCCGTCGTTTTTCCTCAATATTTCGGAAACGGGGAACTCGGATACCATAAGCGCGTCCAAAAGTCTTATAAGCTCGCCCACCTTCTTTCCGTCGGAGGAGGTAACCCAGCCGTCGATATTGCCTTGCAGGGAATTGGGAATTACGAGAAGGTTATCCTCTAACATCTGGTTGAGCGTTTGGGCAACGGTGCCTTCGAATATCCTGTTACGGCGAACGAGAGTATCGAATGTTCCGCCTTTTTCAAGCATTCTATCTACGCTGTCTTCCCAGTCTCCGCCCTCGCCGAACGCCCTGACGAACCTTGCAAGTTCGTCCATATTGTCAATAAGCTCTACAAGCTCTTCCTTGTTTATTAGCGGTACGGTATGCTCGCCCGCCTCGTCCAGCTCTTTAGAGGCTTCGGGAACGTAGAACGTGTTACCCTCTTTTTCCGCCTTTATAAGCCCTACGGAGATAATAGAACGGAGAATGTAGGAGTCCGTAAGATAAACAGACAGCTTATTGCCGTCGTCGTCGGGTTCTACGAATTTAGATATGGTATCTAAGATTACGTCTATATCGCCCTCGGTATCAAGATTTAAAAGGGTATCTAAAATTTCTTTTCTGTCGGGGCCGGCTATAAACTTAACGCCGTACAAAAGCTGGTAAGTTTCGCCGTAGACTTTTTCGCCTTTTTCGTTATAGTAGTTTGAGTAGTGTATGTTTTTGGGGAGGTACGCTACGTCGTTGACGGCGTTTGTTATTGCAGAAAACAGCGTATCGTACATAAGGCTTGAAGCAAGCACTTTGCCGAGAAGCTGACTTTCCGTTACCGCGGTGCAAATATTGTCGTAGCGGGCGGTGTTGGCATTATAGTCGGGGTGCTTGTCGTCAAATATATCGGTGAGAATTTTTACAGGGTCTTTGCCGTCTGCATAGACGGAGTCGTACAAGTCGATTACGTCGTCCGTTAAGTCCATAAGGGTGAGGATTTGTTCTACCCAGTCAACGTTTTCGTTCTTTATTTCTTCGTAGGTTATTCCGTCCTGTCCCTCTACGGTAAGGTACATATTTTCGCACAGACAATAGAGTCTTCCGAGTACGGGGGAAACTTCGTCCCGTCTTTCGTCGCTCAGTAAGGAAAGCTTAGCTATTTCGGGAACGATGCGCTTGACTAGCGCCTTTCCGTCCTCGTCTGCGTTATCCTCCGAAATTATTGAAAGCGCGATGCCGAGGGCGATTTTTATATCCTTTTTATCGACTAAGCGGGAAACGTTTAAGTAAGGTCTTTCTTCGCTTAATGCGGTGGTGCGTGCGCCGTTTAATAGCGCCCTTTCGTCGGGAATGGACTTTGAAAGGTAACCCTTTTTAAAGAGGACTTTTGCAATTTCCCTCTCGTCCTCACCGAGCGAGGCGGTGAAAGACAAATCGTCAATGTTGTTTACTATGGTGTTTACGAGCGACCCCGCAAGGTTTATTATATACGTCTTTTCGTCAAACGCGTCAATTAGCGCGTCAAACTCCTGCTGGAAGCCCGACCTTGACATAACCTCTATAATCTTGCCGGGGGCGTCGTCAGTCTGACCTAAAATTACTTCTCTTAATTCGTCCTCACCGTACTTCATTAAAAGGTCTACGGTGTCGCGTGCGAAGCCTACGAACGTGCCGAATTCTTCCCTGAACTTTATATTTTCTGAAATTCCCGCTTCCTCGTCTGTAAGTTCACCCGAGAAAATCAAATCCATTGCAAACAGATAATAGGGCGTATCTGCTTTGTCTTTTAAAATGTTGAGTACGCTGAATATGCCCTGCGCGCCGTAGCTTTCAAAAGAGCGGTAAATCGTGTAGTAAGTATTGTAGTCGTCGTTTTTAAAGTCGTAGTCTTTGAGTTTACCGTCTCCCGTGCCACCCGCAACGATATAGAACGTACCGCCGAGGAATGACATTGACAAAAGCCCGACTGCAAGCCCGCGGACAAGTCCGACGGCTCCTCCGCCTACGTGGTGTTTTCTGTAATTCTTGTCGGTCTTGCCGTTCTGGAAGTCGGCAATTCTTCTCTTTTTATACTTCCTCTGCGAATAGCACAGGTGGTATATGAGATACAGAATGAATATAAGCGGGAAGTAAATAAGCAATGACAATACTGCGAAGATAAGGCGGTAAGCCAAATCAACGATTGTATAGAGGTACGCGGTGTTGCTTGCAAGAAGTATGCCTAAATCGGTATTCTCACCGACTATTACGGGCAAGGCGTGGGCTAAGACTTCTTTCATAGTCGTTAAATCTTCACTTACGCCGAGAGTGCGTTGAAGTCCGCCCTCACCGCCGAAGAACAGGTTGGCGAAGTTTAAAATGCCCGTGTCTACCTCTTTGACGTTGACCATTATAAAGAAGAAAGCAAGACTTAAAGCGCCCGCGCAAACTGCGTGCAGGGCGAAGATTAAGGACTTTCTGAGTCCGCGCTTGGCATTGACGAAGGTTGCAGTCATTAAGATGAGCGTAAAGATAATCGTGGGTCCCCAGCTTATCGCAAAATCGATAATTTCAAGAACCTCCCACTGCCCTATCTGCCAGCCGAGGTAGGCGAGGTATCCGCCCGCCATAAGTATAAGCCCGAGGATAATGAACTTAACCCCGCGTTTTATTCCCTTAAATGCTATAAAAAGCACAACCAAGAGTATGATTACTGCATAAACGCCGAGAAGTATCCAGTGCGGAACAAAATCAATAGTACCGCACAACGCTGTAAGTAATGCGCTTTGCATATTAATCACCTCCTTAAAAATTTAAAATTAAACAATACTGTTTTTTATGGTATTAACTGAGTCTATCGTACGATACGCCGTATGTAAACGACGCGTCGAAGGGTCCGTTTAAAACGATTTGTGAAACGTGATAAGTTTCACCGGAATTCGTACTGAATATTTGGTACAGGGTGGTATCTACTTTATTTGCGTTTATTTCAAGGTATTGAAGGTTGCGACAATCCCACAAAAAGCTTTCGCAGTCAAGTACGTCCGCGTTAATCGTGAGCGACGACGTGAAATAATACGAGTCGTTTAAATCACAGTACATAGTATTGTAGTTGTTTAAAGAAAGCGACACGTTCACAAGATTACTGCAGTTTGAGATAATAGGTTGCCAACTTTCGTATTCGGGTGAACCTTCAATTACAAGAGTATTCAGGTAAGGGTTGTTAGCTATTGCTTCAGGAAAAATATAGTCAAAGCCCTTCCCTATATATAATTCGGACAAATTCCACATATCGCCGAATGCGTTTGACGGAATACTGCCTGCGTAAGGTATAACTTTGAGGATTGATACATTGTTTGCTACGTTATAACCGAATTGTCCTGCAAAGGTTAAGCTACCGTCGTAATAAGGCACGGTGAGGGTTTGTAAGGCGTAAAGGCTGTCAAAAGCGCCGTAGCCTACGGACGGAACGGTGCTTTCAACCGTAATTTCTTTGAGGTAGTTCATTCCGTCAAGATAGGTTGTGGTTACTCCCTCTTCTCCCGTAATCGTAAGGTTTTCCAACATAAACTGGTTGACTGTTTCGTTCAGCTTTCTGCCGAGTACGGGCGCGGTAAGATTTTTTAATAAAGGCAAGTTTTTTAAGCTTGATACTGTTATATCGGGGTTATTTAAAACGAGTGTGGAAACGTTTTGGAAAGCACCGCAAAAGCCCGGGGTGATGTTTATTGCGCTGTCTACGGTAAGGGCTGTAACCGAAGCTAACTTTGATTGCTCGCTGGCTTTTATAGCGGTTGCACCCTTGGGGAAAGTAAATTCCTTTACGGAAGTGTTTACCGAAACTATTTCACCGTTTAATACTTCGCAACAGTCAGTCTTTTCAACGCCTGATATGCCGAGAGCGGTAAGCTCGCCGTAATAATACTCCCTTGCGGGGTCGTACTCTTCCTTTACGGGAGGAGTACCGGGCTTGTCACTACCGCCCGTAAAAAAGTCGTTGGGGAGGTTGGCGTTGCAATCAAACTCCTGCAATTTGGAGGGCGTTTTACCGCCGAACAAATCGGTTATTTTTGTTGCGTCCGTACTGTTAAAGATAAGACTTGTTATAGCCGTACAGCCGTTTAAGCTGTTCTTACTTAAAAACGCCTGTGGCAAGTCGAAAGTCTTTAAAGAGGAACAGCCCTTAAATGCGTCCGCCATTACCAAAACGCCGCCAACGGTGTTTGAAGAGCTTACCTCCGTAAGGCGTTTGCAATCCTCAAATGCTCCCCCGTCTATAACGAGGTTAGGAGAGGTAAATTTAACAGACTTAATATCTGAATTTTTAAAAGCGCCTTGATATATTCTTATTATCTTGTATTCTTTGGCAGTTCCGTTATCGGTCGAAGAGATAGTTTCAGGTATGGTAAGTGAAGTTGCGTCGCCATCGTAGCCGTAAATTGCGACTTCGTTGCCGTTAATAATTTTTAAGTCGTAATTATTCAGTGTGAACGAGGTTGCGCCCTGCGGGAAAAAGTAAATTGCAAGACCTATCGCAACTAACACTATAAGGCAAGCGAAGAAGTTGAAAACGCCGGGGAACTTTGCAATGTTCTTCCTGAACGCGTTCTTCATTTTGAAGGGAAGCGCCTTGCCGGCCTTTTTGACCTTTTCGGGTTTAGGCTCCTTTACCTTTTTGGGCTTTTCGGCAACCTGATTTGCAAGTATCTGCAAATCCCTGTCCTTGACGTAATGCTCAAATTTATAGCTGTTGTCGGAGAAGTCGCCCTCCTTCCATACGAACCTGTCGAACACGGCCTTTATAAGCCTTACGGAAATTCTTCTGCAAGCGTAGTTTACTTTGAGTTTAGCGTTGGGGACGAAGGTTGTGTCCGCCTTTGACAGGAATTTGTTGTAGACTACGACGGACCTTTCAACCATTTCTCCGTCCAAGTCGTACTGCGTTACTTCAAACTCCATTCCGAGTAGCTGTTGGCTGACGTTGTTTGAGAACTTAAAGACTATATACTTTTCTTCGGCGCGCTCGTCCTCGAATACGATGTATTCCTTTAAGGATACGAGATTGTCCGCGCCGTCGACGTATTTAATCTTTTCAACGTTGTTATACGAACTCATATTCCAGCGCACCTCCGTTCCTTATTTTTGCGTTCTTTCTTCTGAAACAGAGCGCGGTTATAAGATAGCTTAATACGGAAAGTAAGAAGCTTAAAAGAATTATGCCGTAGTTATAGAAGTTATCCAAAAACTGCTTGGTATATATTCCGCCGAAAAGTTCAACTGCGGCGTGGCGCACGGCGAACAAAAAGGCGAACATAGTAAGACTTTTTAAAATGGCGTGTATTCTCACCTTAGCCATAGGTATGGGGCGTATAACGTTGCTGTTTACGGTAACGCCGTCGGCGGTGCCTACCACCACGTTTACGTATTTGCACCTTCTTTTAAGGGCTATTACCTTGGAGCTGTCCTCCGTGTTGCGCTGGGTAACGTTCAAAACGCCTATAACCTTTTTAAAGCGCGAATACTGAACGATGAAGAAAGTGATTTCTTCAAAGCTTTTTACGAAATTGCATACCAAGTACTTATCGTACAGCGTCTTGCATACGACGTATTTTTTTATGAATTTTTTAGTTTCACCCGAGGTGAAGTAAATGGAATTTTTGGAGTTTGCCGTCTTTTCTTTCTTTAAAAGCTCGTCTTCAGTGTACTCGTGGTAATATCTGTTCTTTAAAAGTCTTAAACACAATAAAAGTATTAGACCGAGAACGAATACGCCCACCGAGACGGCGCTTAAAATTCTCCATATAAACATAGTCATAAAAAGGTCCTCTGTGTTTGCCTTAAAGGGCGGATTATTTTGCGGGTTTATCCGCCTTTTTGGCGGTCGTCTTTGACGCCGTAGTTTTAGTTGCCGTGGTCTTGCTTGCGGTAGTTTTAGCCGTGGAGGGCTTGCTTGCCGTAGAAGTCTTGGTTGCGGTTGACTTAGTTGCCGTTGACTTTGAAGCCGTGGTCTTGGTTGCCGTTGACTTTGTTGCGGTAGTCTTTGTGGCAGGTTTGCTTGCCGCCGTCTTTGCCGTAGAAGATTTCGTAGCGGTTGCCTTTGCGGTAGTTGACTTAGCCGTGGAGGCTTTTGCCGTTGCCGATTTAGCCGTAGAAGACTTAGCGGTCGTTGATTTTGCCGTGGTCGTTCTTGTAGCCGTCTTTTTAACGGGTGCTTGTTCTTCCTTAGGCTCTTCCTCTTTTTCTTCCTTTACGGGTTCATCAGCGGGAGCTTCCTTAACGGGTTCTTCCTGTTTAACCGCTTCCTCTGCGGGGGCTTCTTCAGCTACCTCTTGTTTAACCTCTTCGGTTGCGGGCGTTTCCGCCTCCGCGGGGGTATCGTTCTTTTCTTCGACGGCAGGTGCAACGTCTTCGGCTTTTTCAACGTCGCGTATTAAGTCGCTTACGGTCAAAAGCTCGCCGTCCTCTTCTTCCGCGTCCGCGCTTACTGTTGTTGCCTTTGCAGTGGCTTCCTCCTTGACGGGCTTTTCTTCTGCCACAGCCTGCTGGCTTGCGCGGGCGCGCCTGTCCTTTTCACGCTGTTTTTCTTCCTTTTCCCTCTGTTTTATCTGCGCGCGGGTTTCGGGAACGGGTATTCTGTCCGTCTGGCTTTCGTCAAATAAAAATTCAAGCTGGCTGTCTATTTCCGAAGTGTCGAACATAACGCCCTTGCATTTTTTGATGTTGATGCCCGTTGTGTGCTTGGAAGCGTTTACGGGGTCGAGCGCCACGTCCTCAAACAGGCTTTTTAAAGTTATTCTGCGGGCAAGCGCAAATATGGGCGCTACGAGTATGAAAGCTACAAAGCCTATGACGGCAAGAGCAATTACGAGAGTTAACGCAATTAAAGGCTCCGCCCAAAGGTATTCCGTAACTAGGTAGCACGCGCCGTAGAAAAGCCCGATGATTGCGCCCTCTACAAGCGCGGGTATAAGCACCGCGAGGAACGTCGTCATTTTACCGCGGGTCTTCATAGTGTCGAAGCATACGGAAATTACTTCCGACGCGGTTATATCGGGGTTGGTTTCTATTATGTACGCCGTAGGAGCTAACAGAATTGGCATAATAACGAAATACACCAGTGCAATCAACCCGCCGGGTATTAAGAATATTCCCACAAGAAGCTCTTGGGATACGGTGTCTACGAAAAGGCTTATTATATAGCCCACCGTGCCTAAAAGACAGCTTGCAATCGCAATTATCAAAAGCCCTGCGATAAAGAGTAAAGCTTCTAAGATAATTGCGGTAATCATAGTCCTTAAAGGCTCTCTTTTAGAGGCGACTTTAAAGGACTTGGGAATGTTTATATCCCCTTCCTTTTGCGCTATCTTTGCCTGCCTTACGTCGGCTAAGTCGAAAAGCGAACCGAATACGACGGTAACGCGCGCCAAAAGCTCCATAAGGAAGTACGCAAAGAATTTGATTAAGTTGCCCCGTTTATACAAGGTTGAGGCAGAAGTCTTTATTGCCTGTGAGAAATAAAAACCGAAACCGCGGTTCATACAGTAACCTCCGACCGCCTTTCAGGCGGTTTTAAATTTGTTTAGTAATGTTGAAGTACTTTTTTAGTAAATTTCTGCGGTAAAGCCCGAAGAAGTTTTTACGTTTAACTCGTAAAGGTGGGAAATATCCGCACCGCTTGCGTCCTTAACGCTGACGGTTAAGTAGAACTTGCCCGTTTCGGTATCCCTTTCTACGTAAATAGTAAGGGTTTCGTCGGTTAAGCCTACAACGCTGTCCGCGTAAATTTGGGGATTGAGAAGTTTGTAGTAACTGTTATAAGGTTGAAGTATCGAAGTATCGTTTTTCAGCCAAGCCTCTTCCAACTTTTCGTTAGTTAAGGAAGAAATGTCAAATGAAAGCGGATAGCCCTTTACGGTTATTGCCGACTGGTCTTTATTGTTGAGTTTTAACTTATACAGGTCGGTAACGTCATTGCCATCAGCGTCGCGTACTCCGACGTATACCCAACGGCCGTACTTGCCTACTTCGGCAATTTCTTCTATGTCTTCTACGTAGAACTCGTGTCCGTCGTAAAGTCCGTGTCCCATACCCTCAACGACCTCTGCAAGTTTTTCGCCTGCGGGGATATTGAGGGGGATTTTAGCACCCTCGTAATCGGAGTAGTTAAACTCCCTCTGGGAAAGTACTATCTGGTTGTAGTAAATTTCACGCGCGTCAAAGTAAAGCTCTGCCAAAAAGTCAAACCTTGTAAACTCTTCGCCTACTGTTTCCTGCTTATAGGTGTACAGTAAGTCGTAGCAAGCGGTAACGTCCTGTCCCTCTTCGTCAACTATCGTAACGCGGGTAATGCTTGCCGTAACGTACGTGTTGTCCGGATACTTAAGTATTTTGTCCGTCGTTATATATAAGGTGTTGTTTTGGACAAGCGCGCCCTTTAAGATGTTGTAACCGGTAACTTGAAGGGTTTGACCTTTATAAATGTCGTGGTCGCCTACGGGCGCAACCCAAAGGGTTACGGTTTCTATTGCAAATTCTGCAAATTTGGAATTTGCGTGGTCAATCTCGTAGTTGCCGTCCTTTTTGTCAAGTTCAACCCTTAGTCTGTAACTGCCTGCGTAGTCCTTTTTGCAATCGTTGCCGAATGACGGGTTGTAATAAGCAATCTTTAAGGTGTTGCTTGAAGCGTCATCGGGCAATATGCCGTTTTCCGTCGTGTAGGTTAAGCCGTCAAGAGGATACTTGTCGTAAATGGAAACGTTTTGGTATACGCTGTCCGCTAAAGAGTTCATAGAAGTATCGTACCTAATCTTGCGGGCGGTAATTGTAAACTGCAATAAATCTTCCTGAATTACTTCGTAGTCGGATTTGGGAACTTCGGGAGTGAATACAACCTTTATGGAGTAACTGCCCGCATTCTTGGGAGAAGAGCTTAAAAGTGTACCGTTCTCGTCGTAGAACTCGTAAGAAACCGCAAGTCCGAGTTCATAGCCCTCTAAAAAGCCTGCGTCCTCGTTACCGTCTCTGTCCTTGTGGATATGGCTGTAAGAGAGCTTACTTTCGTCTATCGGGTCTCCGTCGTATTCCTTTATGGGAACGCCGTCGTACGTTGCTTTAACTATAACCTTTCTTTGTGTTATGGTAAGCTGTCCGGGGGTGTTGCTTTCTTCCTCGTAGTTTGCAAGAATTTCCTTATTCTTTAAAAGCTGTGCCGTGAAGTCGCCGTAGCTTGCCTCGTAAGAGTTTTCAGTGAAGCTGAGGTGTACCTCGTACGTGCCGGGCAGGAGTACGGAGTTGGGTGAAACTACCTCATCACCGTTGTCGGTCTTTATGTACGAATAGAAGGGCGTGAGCTGTTGCCTGTCGTCGTAGACGAAGTCGCTACTGTAATCTTCGATTTCAAGCGGGTCGTTAGGCGTTAAGACTGCCTCTCTGTTGTCGCCGTAAACTTCTACGTTGTACTTCCTCTTGGAAATATTAAGCGAGCCGTTTTGAATTTTTGTAACTTCGTAGTTTGCCGTTACGTCATCGCCGTCAAGAGACCAGATTGCAAGGTCTTCCTCTACAAACTCAACAGTGTACACTCCCGCGTTTTTGGGGGTTACGGTGTTGCCGCTCTTATCCTTGAAGATAACGGTGCGTTCTACGTAGTCGCTTGAAGCTAAGTTTTCAACCGTAAACTCTTGGTCTGTCGCTTCGTCTATGTAGTAAGGATAGCCGTCGTACTCTTTGCTTAATCCGCTTGAAATTACTATCTCTATCTGGCGTTTGAAGATTTCAAATTCTACGCCGTTTGCCTTAATATCGTAGTTGACGGTGGAAGAAATTCCTCCTGCCGTACTCATTTGGGCGTTGAACTCTACGGCATACCTGCCCGCATTCTTAGGCGCGGTGTCAAGCTTATAGAGCTTGTTGCCGTTTTCGTCAAGCAGGTAGTAGTCAACCGCAACGGTAAGCGTTTCGTTATAGCCGAAGCGGTAGCTTTCGGCATCGTAGCTGAACCCGCCGTTGTGGGTCATTTCGTTGCCGTCGTATATTTCGTCTTGGCGCGCGTTGAGAGTGATTTCAAGATACAGCTTATTAATTTCAATCTGCTTTGATCTTTCGGCACGCAAATCGTAGTTGCCTATGCCGTTATCCTCTCCCTCGCAACCGGAAACAATGCTGTTTAAAGCGTCAAGCGCGTAATCGTAGACGCCTGCGTTCTTTAACTCTACCCCGCTTTCGCCGTTCCTTGAATAGGTTACGGCAATTTTTAAGCTTTCGCCGTCTACTAATGCGTAGTAGCCTTCTGCTTCAACGGGGATATAGTTATCGAATTCGTCCTTATATTTTACTTCATCGCCGTAGTCGTAGCTTTCCTTTTCAAAATCGAGAAGAGCTATCATAACGGGGCGCTTCTGAACGTTAAGCACGCCGTCCTTAACGGTTATTGAGTAGTTTTGGGTTACGTCCCCTTCTCCGTCGGTAATTACGACGTTACCGCTGTTGCCCTTGACTGCATAGGCGCCAACGTTGGGAATTGCTTTGGGCAAGTCAAACGTTACGTTTGAAATTGCAATTTCGTGTCCCTGAACGAGTTTTCTTACGGAGCTTATAATCTATTTGCCGTCGTAAGGGTACTCTATCTCTTCGCCGTAAATTACTGAGAAATATTCTAATTGAAGCGTAATTTCGCGTTGGGTTACGGTAAGAAGTCCGTCAGTTACGCTTAAAACGTTGTAGTTAAAAGTTACGTCTTCTCCGCTTGCATTGCGGATTACTACCGTTGCCGAAACAGCGTAGCTACCGACGTCCGGAATTGCTTTTTCAAGCCCTGCGTAGGTAACGGCCTCTACGGTTATGCGGTCGCCGTATCTTTCCGCGAGGAGCATCCCGCCGATTTCTTCCTTGCCCGTTTTGTACGCGTACGGGTCGCCGTAGGTAACTGAGTACTTATCAAGCGCTACGGTGATGTCCCTCTGCGTGATAGTAAGAGTATCGGTTACGTCTTTTAAGTCTGACAAGTCGTAGTTATCAAGCTCTGCGCCCGCTCTGCCGTTCTGGTATGTGATACGGCTGTTTGACAAGTCGAAGTAAATACCGTAGCCACCGACGTTTACAGGTTTGACTGCGTGAAGAACGCCGTCTATCTTCGTGCCGTAAGCGTATGCGGGGATAAACGTTTCTTTATACCCCTCTTCGTCTACAAGTCCCGTTACTTCGCACGCGGGCGAATAGAGGTCGCCGTAAATTGCAGTTACGGGCTTTATCACGCCCTGAAGCTTAATCTTTTCAACTGTCAGCTTGCCTGCTACTAATTCTTTAATGACGTAGTTGCTGTTGGGAACGTTGAACGAGATTTCGTTTTTAATTTCGCCTGCGTCTACAATGGCGGGTAATGCGCCGTTAATTGTAAGCTTTTCTCCGTTTAAAAGACCTTGTTCTTCTTGGTATTTGTAATAGTAGACTTCAAACCCGCCGTTTGTAAGCGGTTTGCCGTCGTAAGGCTTGGTATCGTCCGCAGTTACAACGGTTAAAGGTCTGGGCTGTACGGTTAGCATACCGTTTATGTAAGTTATATCGTAGTTGCCGGCTATAAGCCCGTCGTCGTCATTGTCGAATACGATAGTGCAGATATTAGAAGAATACTCGCCAACGTTGACTACGGGTTTTGTAGACCAAATAACAGAATAGCTGTCTACAAAGCCGTATTCGCTTGTAATTTCATATTCCTCAAATACGTATTCCTTTGCGTCGTAGATAAAGTCGTACTTGCTCTTCGTCTTGACGGTTACGGGGCGTGGAATTACGGTAAGCGTTGCGGGCAACGTTTTAATAACGTAATTTTCTTTTGTGAACTTAACGTCGTTGACGTATTCGCCTACGTCTTTGTATGCGGGTACGTAGGACGGTACAATTCCATTTAATTCCTCTTTATTAAGGTCGCGTATGGGGGTGCCGTTTGCGTAAACAAAGTACGCCTTTACAATTTTTGTCTGGCTTTGATACGTTCCGTCGTACATTAAAGGAGTTTCGTCAAGCTCAACTTCAACGTAGCGGGCGGTTATTATAAATTCCGCACCCTCGCCGTAGGTAACCGCGTAGCTGTCGGTTATGTCCACGTCGTTGTATTTGCAAATTTCAACGGTGCAAGGCACGGCAATATATACGCCCGCCTCCGTAGGCGCGCCGTCAAGCTTTGAAAGCTTATTGCCCTCACCGTCGGTAGTGTAATACTCAACTTCGGTAATTTTAATTTTATCGTTGCCTGCAAGCCCGTTTCCGCCGACAACCGCGTTACCGAACTCTACGGGGTACTCTATATTGCTGTCGCCGTAGATAAAGTCAAGCTGGTCAACGGTGTTTACGGTAATCTCTCTGGGCTTAACTTCAACCTTGCCGAAATCGTAAGTGATATTGTAGTTATAAATTACAGCGTAAGGGTTAGAACCTCTTATTAAAGTGTAACTGTTAGGTATCAACACGTAAGTTCCGGCTACGATATACGTCCAGTTGTAATCTACAGTTCCGTTTTGGGTTATAAAGCCCTCTCTGTAAGATTGGATTCTTAATACTTCACCGTATTCTGTGGAGGTTCCGTCAACATATTCAAATCCGTCGGAAGGGAATGAGAAGAAAGTATCGCCGTAAGTTTCAGCTTTATTTTCAATGTAATCGTTAACCTTAATCTTGATATCTTTCTTTAAGATTTCTGCCGTACGGGCCTCGCAGGTTACTTCATAGTTGCCTAAGCCGTAAACGCCGTCAATAGTACTTAAAGATTTATCTATGGTGTAGTAATAAGTGCCGGCGGTTACGCAGTTGGCGGCGTTAAGAAGAAGCACATCTGCATAGAACTTAGCGTGGACTTCCAAAGTTTCACCGTAAGCCAAGTCTACGGCGGGCGCTTCAACGGTATGGGGCGTATAGCTGAGCTTTACACCGTAAACCTCACCGTCGTTTTCCGCGTCGTTGAGGGTAACCGTTATGGGTCTGGGGGTTACCGTTAAACCGTTGTAAGAGGTATCGTAAACGAAAGTATAGTTTCCGAAATCGTACCAGTCGCCCTTTGTCGAGTGCCGATAGGAAATAAATTCTTCCGATACGGCAGACGAGCCGTCGTAATAAGCGACTTTTACTCCCTTTATGGGCAAGTGATAAGTACCTACCGCGGGTTTTACAATCGTTTCCAAATCAATATAAATTTCAATTTGGTCGCCGTATGCGGTACGGTTAGAAGAATAGCCGTAGATAAAGTTGTCGATGTCGGAAGGGTACTCTATTTTATTGCCGTAGACTGCGGTAATATCCTTTGAACGGATTTCAAGCGTTCTGGGCTTTATAGTAAGCGTAGCGCTTTCGGTTAAAGGAACTAATTCGTAGTTATCGTTTACAGAACTGTTTTCCAAATCGAACTTAGCGGTGTATGTGCCTGCGTTTCTGGGGGTTACTTCCCTTTCCGCTCCGTTCCCGTCCGTCTGCGTGAATACTACGACTATTTGCGCTCCGTCAGGGCATTCCGTGCGGATTTTAAGGACGCGGTCGTAGTAATTTGCGCCGTTCTCGTCGTCGCCGTAAGTTACGGTGGTTTCAACTAAATCAACGTAGACTTTACATTTATTTATAGTGAAATCTGTTGCCGTGTCGTCGTCTGTGCAGTCGAAGTAGTAGTTTTCAACGGGGCGCAACACGCCGTTCGATGCTTTAAATCTGCAATTTTGAAGGTCTGCCTTTACGGTGTAGTCGCCCGCGTCCGTAGGTGCGGAGGTGAGGCGCGTTTCACCTTTAAAGTAGATTAACGTATAGGGAACAAATTCTTCGCCCGGTGCAAGCCCGTCGTCGCCCGCTACGGTTGCCGTTACGCTGTACTCGTCGCCGTAGGTGATAGTTTCCGGCAATACGCTTAAAGTTACGGTTACGTGTCTTTGCGTGATTTTTATGGTACCGCGTTCGCGGGTTATTTTGTAGTTAGGTGTTACGGTGCGCCCGTCGACAGAAGTAATTTTGTATGTCTGAACGTTGTCTGTTCCGTCGCCGTTGTAGTCTCTGATTTCCGTCGCGGTAAGAACCGTAACCGTATGGCCTATTTCTTGTGCGGTTTCACCGTCTTCGTCAAAGCCCTTTTCCTGATGGAAAGCTCCGTCATACAGCCAGCTATTACCGTGTGAAGTGATAGTGATTTCCCTCTGCAATATCGTCAACGTGCCGTTTACTTCCGTTATTGCGTAGTTATGGGTTACGTCGTTGTTTGCACTGCCGTATACGGTGTAAGTGAGGTCGTTTTCGTAACCGCCCTCTTTATAGTCCCTTACCTCGGTAGTACCCGTTACGGATATCGTTTGATTTTTAGCAAGGGTGCCTGAGGTTATATCGAAGCCTTTTTCCTCGTGATAGCCGTCGTCGTAAGTCCACTCGTTACCGTAAGATTTGAGCGTGAGTTTACGCTGTTCTATCGTAAGGTTACCGATAACTACCGCTATATCGTAATTTTTGGTTACGGGGGTGTTTTCTCTGTCGGAAATTACTATATCGTCTATATTGCAATAAACCTCGTAACCGTTGTACGCGTCATCCCAACGGCTGGCGCTGAAAAGAACGGTAAGCGAACTTATACTATCGTTAGTCGCAAGGTTGTGCGTGGTGTATTGTTCTACGCCGTCGGCAAACTTGACTTCTTCACCGTAGGTTACGGTCAAGTCGCTTAAAGTTATAGTTATTGAGCGCGCGGTTATATAAAGCCTGCCGTATACGGGGCTTATATTATAGTTAGAGGTTACTTCAATACCGTTTTTATCGTAAATTTTGTATTCAAGGATATTTTCAACGCCGTCTGCGGAGGTAACGTAACGGACCGTTTTGTAATTATCCGTTACGCGGACGGTCTGACCTATTGCTTGGGCAGTTTCGTTGGATTCCGTAAAGCCTTTATCCGAATGGTCCGTACCGTCATAAGTCCAGGAGTTGCCGTTGGAGGTAATTGTGATTTCACGCTCTATTATATTTAAGGAAGAAGCTTCTACCGTTATATCGTAGTTGGCGCTTCTGTCCTCTCCCTCGCCGGTTATGTTGATAAACTTGCCGTCGCAGGTAAAGGTGTAAGCTCCTACGTCGGGAACGTCTTTGGTGTAGGAATAGATTATTCCGCTTACAGTTGCGGGGGCGCAGTTATCGACTGATGCAAGCGCGTTGGAAGAGTTTGAAGAAACAACCCAGTTGCCGTTATGTAAAATCTCTTCGCCGTAGGTTTCTACGTAATCTTCAAGGCGTGCCGTGATTGCACGCTTTTCTATGGTGAGCGTTCCGCACTCGGTTAAGTCTACGTTGTAGTTATGGGTTACGGAATTGCCGAAGTAAGTAATTATTACGGTTATTTCGTTGGAGTAACCGCCATCTTTATATAACTTAACCGGCGTGCCGTCCGTAATCTCAAATTGCTGGAATTTAACTAAGCTTTCCTTTACTTCCTGCTCGTTTGAAATTGCAAGATGTTTATGCTCTTGCCCGTCGTAAGTCCAGGTTTGGTCTGCACTGACAAACTTAATATCCTTCTTTGCTATTCTCAGCGTTCCGCTGTTGAAAGTTATATCGTAGTTGCCCGTGCTTGGACTTCCGTCCTGCTTTTTAATTACAATATTGTCTTTATTCGTCGTAAGTCTGTAAGTGCCTGCGTCGGGTATAGCCGTTAAAGTAGGTGCGTAATTTACAGAAATGTCCGTAAGGCTTTCACCCGAAACTAAGGCAGGGGATATGACTTCACCGCCGTCTGCGCCCAAAACGTAATTAACCGCATCACCGTAGGTCGTGTTCATATCGTGGGGGGTTAAGCTTATCTTTTTGGGGTTTACGGTGAGTTCGCCGTAGGTTACGTCCGCCAAATAGTAGTTATCGTTGGGGAGCGTAAAGTTTATGGTATTGCTAACAGTACCCGCGTCCGTAATTGAAGGAAGCGTTGAGGTGTCTATTATCAGGCGGTCGCTATCCAAAAGACCTGCCTTGTTTTGGTTGCCAAAGTAATAGTTCTTGGTTTGGTTGTTTGTGAGCGGCTTTCCGTCGTACTCTTCCTTTACCTTGCCGACAGTTTCAACTGCTATCGGGCGCTTATCTATCGTAAGGTAGCCCTGATTATAGCTTACGGTGTAGTTGCCTGCGCCGTCAGTACCGTTTGATTTGGTAATTTTACAGGTTTGGCTGAACACGCCGTACGCGGTTTCACGAACTGCGGGGCGGGTTGCAGTATCGAAGCCGTAAGTTACGTTTGTAACTTCAAGCCTTTCGCCCGAAACTAAGCCGTCGCCGTAAATTGCGCCGTAATTGTTTGCGCCCGTCGCGTATGCGTAGCTTTCGCCGTAAATTGCGCTGTAATTCGAAAGGGTTACTGTGATTACTCTGGGCGTTACGGTCAAAGTACCGTAGCTGTATGATATTGCATAGTTATAGGTTACGTCTGCGCCGTTAGCATAAACCTTAAACTCCGACTTGTTGTTTTGAAGCGCCGTGTCCTTTACGTCTGTTACGTAGAAGGGATTGCTTACCTGTATGCGGTGGCTTGCAAGGGCAAGACTGCCTACGGTTACATCACCCTTTTCGCTGTATTGTTCAAACCCGTTGTATTGGAAAGTGTCGTCGCCCGTAAGAATGGTTATGGGGCGTTTTTCTATTATCAGTTTACCGTAAAGCTCGGTTACAGCGTAGTTGGTCGTTGCGTTCGTACCCGTTGCGTCATTTATGACGTACTTAAGTTTATTGTCGTAACCGCCGTCCTTATAGTCGGTTGCGGGGGTTGACGAAAGAATTTGCAGAGTGTGCAAGGGCGCAAGCCCCTTGTCTGCCACGGTTGCAGTCAAAGCTTCGTCATAGCCCGTTGTAGTATGGGGCAAGCCGTCGTAGGTTTCAGTCAAGCCATTTGAAGAAATTGTTATCGGGCGCTTGGATATACTCAGATTGCCGTAAACGGGAGTTATTAAGTAGTTGCCCGTTACATTGCCGTCCTCGGGCGAAGTTATAGTAAACTTTTCTATTCTGTTGGTGTAGTCGCCGACGGCTACGGGAGCAACAAATGGTGAGTTTGCAGAAACGGTATGGTCTAAAACTAATCCGTCGTAGGTCAACTCTTCGTTCTTTAACGGCGTGCCGTCGTAAACCTTGCTTCCGCTACCGGTTGAAACTGTTACGGGTTTTTGCCTTACTATAAAGTTTGCCTTGTTACTGTCAACTATACTGTAAAGGTGGGTTACGTCCTCCCCGTTGTGGGATATTTGTATGTTGTTTAATACTATGCCGTAAGTACCCGCGTTTTTGGGCGATATGGAATTAACGGAGTATGTAATTTTGTCGCTGTTGATTTGAAGCGTTTGCAGTGTTGTGCTTGCAAAATCAACTTTGTTTACTTCAAAAGCTTTGCCGTTGTACTCTTCCTCTATATTTAAAGGAATAACGTTTATTATTCTCTTTTCAAGAGTTATTTCTTTATTTGCGGGGGCGTAGTCGTAGCAGTCGGTAGAGTCTTTGCCGTATTTGTCCGTTATAATAACCTTGCTTACGGTTACGTCTATCTGCATACTCTCGCCGGCTTTGGGCAAGTCGTATTTTGCGCCCACGGCTGTAATGCTGTCCCCGTATTTCTTTACAATTCCGTCAAGTTCGCATACCGGTTCGTTGCCGTAAGTCATACTGTCTGACACTATTGAAAGGGTAGCCTGCCTTTTGACTATCGTAAAGTTTATGGGGTCGCCGTAGCCCTTGCCGAAAGCTTGGTTGGTTACCGTTCTTACGCGGTAAGCACCTACCTTTAAGGGCTTTTCTTCACTCCACTCGTCCTTTCCCTGTAATGAATACTCAAACTCAACGTCGCTTAAAAACGCGGTGGCTTCGGTGGGGTTGTAGTCGTCGCCGTAGACGATTTCGGCAGGCAAAGAGGTCGCCAAAGTTATCATACCCTTCGTTGCCAAAAGGGCTGATATACCCGCGACTAAAATAGCCAGAATGCCTATAATCAAGAATTTGTACTTGACTATAAAAGCCTTTACCTTGGCTACCTTTTCTATTCGGTTTTTATAGCTATCGTAAGATATCATAAAACCTGTTGCCTTTACGCCTTAATTTTTATAGTGAATTAGCCTATTACTACCGTGCCGTAACCTTTACTTGTGCAGGTATAGTAAGCAGTAACTTCTTTACCGTCTTTATCGTAGATGTGGTATTCGCCGACTTCAAAGCTGTTCCTGTCTATTCTGGTGGTAGACATTATTACTATTCTGTCGCCGTCTGCAAGAGGCGTTGCGCCGGATACTCTTATAAGGCTTACCCTAAGCTGTTCGGTATCCCTGATATTGCCGTCGCCCGAATAGGAAAAGCTGTCAATTTCAAACGCTATACTGCGCGGGGTATAATTGATGGTGTAAGAAGCGCCTGCGCAGTCTATTTGAAGGTTGTCGGTAATGTTCATCCGGCTGTCGTCTTCTACCGTTACGCTTGTAACTTTGATAGTGTTGCCATTCCTTTCGTACACGGCGGAGGTTACGGTATATTCCGCTTGGTTCGTAATCATTAGCGATTCTAAAGGAGGGTTATAGTCGTTAGTTCCGTAAACTACGCTTACGGTCGTTGTACTGCCGGGTTTCATACTGAGGGCTACTGCCATTTTAGTTATTTTGAACTTACCGTCTTTAATGCTTAAATCATAGTTTAAAGCCTTTTCTGCGTCGGCTAGTTTTACGTTGTAATAGTACTCGCCTGCGTTTATAAGACGGGTTGCGGAGGTACATTCAAACCAGCTTGCATCTACGGCTGTATCTTCTCCGTCTTCTATACTCTGTCCGTTTAACTTGATGTTTGAAATGGCTTCGCTTGCCGTTATCGTAATATCGCTACCCGTGTACGTTTCACTTAAACTGTTGCTTAAAGTTGCGGTAATTACGGCTTTATTTATTTGGTACTGTCCGCTTACCACGGAGATTATAAAGTTGTTCTTACAGTCTTCCCCGTCAAAGTCAATTGCGCTTACGGTGAGGATATACGCCCCCGAGCAAGCGTTGTATTTAACTAAATCTTTTGTGAACGCGTCTTTAGACTTATCGAAAACCAAAGAGTGGTCTTCGGGAAGTGCGGGGGAGGTTTCGTACAGGTCGCTGTCCGCTAAACCTGATAAAAGCGATTTGCCGTCGTAGGTTTTGAATACGTTCTTGGAGTAAACGGTCAACTTCATTTGCGTTACTTCCAGAGTGCCGTCTATTTTAACAACATAGTAATTGTTAATACTCTTTCCGCCCTTTAACGTAACGCTTTCAATAGTGTTATCTTCCTTACCGGCGTTTGTAATTCTGCCACTGTAATTAACCTCGTCAATCTCTTCTCCGTTGACAAGCCCGCTGACGGACAGGGGAGATTTGTCTTTTATGAACGAATGCTCAGTGCCGTCGTATTCCCAAGTACCGCTCTTTGCCGTAACGGTAAGGGTCGCCTTGGTAACGGTTAAAAGACCGGTGCCGTTTGCGTTTATATAGTAATTTTCCGTTACGTCGGTGTCGCCGTCGTAAATTTTAAGTGTGTCGGTGTCAATTACGATACGCTTTTGTGAAGCAACGGTAAGATTTGCTTCATCACCGTCTATGTCGTAATAGTCGGCTTCTACCCTCTGCCCTGATACGAGCGAGCCTTCAACGACTTCGTACTCGTTGCCGACAAGCGGTGTGCCGTCGTAAATTTTTGATTTGCTTAAAGGTCTTATCGTTATTTTACGCTGGACTACTTCCACGTTGCCCATATGGAAATCTACGTTATAGTTTTGGGTTACTATATTGCCCTGCGCGTCTAAGATTACGGGGACTAAGTCTTCGGGAAGAGTGTCGCCCGCCTTTATGAGATTTACGTTTTCTACCGAACCCGCAACCTTATGACCGGGTACGAGGTCGCCCTCTATTTCGTAGTCGTCAAATTCAACCTGTCTGCCGTTGTACTCTACTTCTTTATCCTTTAACGTTATCGATACTTCTGCGGGGTTTACGGTGAGATTGCCCTTTATAACTTTTACCGCGTATTCGTCGGAGACGTCGAAGCCCTTTTCGTCGTAGAACTTTACTGTCAAATCGCTTTGGCTTACGCCCGCGCCCGTTTGCGAACCTAAAAGTTCAACCTTTGCGGTATGACCTTCCAAAAGTTCTCCGCTTGTTAAGGCGTAGTTCTCGGCGGTGAGCGGAGTGGCGTCGTAAATTTTGTCCGCGTCGGAAATAGTGTACACAAGCTCTATGGGGTCAGTTATGAGAGTACCCGTTGCGTACAGCACAAGAACGGTTAGAAGTGATGCCACTACCACCGTTATTAACAGTCCTATTATTAAAATCGAAGTTCTGAATTTTGACATAACATTTCTCCCTCACAAAAGTTATCTGCTATTCTGCGCAGAAAACTTTTCGTGATTTCGTGTTGCGCCGTTTTATATTTTCCCAATGTCTAAAACGCAGATATGCGAGCAAGACAAGGAGCGCGAGCATTTATGAGGGGAGTTTACTTGAAGTAAATGACCCGATATAAAGCGGAACGCGACACCGTATTGCGATGTATAGATGCGTTTTGATTATACGTTTTGTTCAATTAATCTTATGGTCTCTTTACATAAAGGCAGTTTATCTTCG
>JAAUYS010000066.1 GCA_014804995.1 Clostridia bacterium | reverse complement strand
GGCAATGCTGCTACCAATTTTCGCGAGTCCTCAAACTCAATTAACGGCTCATTACCCAGCGCAGCTATAGAGTTGAACATAAGCAGCCTGCCAACGTCCTTGCCGGTTTTGCGTTTTTTGTCTGCCAATTTCACGAATGGCGCTCTAGCCTCTGGTGGCAAGCTTGAAAGACTTTTGTTCTGCCAGTATTCAGGTGGGGGCCCTATTTCACGTTTCATTTTCTGCCCTGTTCATATCCAGCCTCGCAATTTTCTATGTCCGATAATGCATATAAACAGACATAGGCTTAATCGCCTGTTTCAGTATCAGTTTTGGCAGGCCGCAAACTTTCAGCCGCAAGCCTCCTGGCCTTGTAAGCTTCAACATCAGCTGGCTTAAGTTTCCATGTCTTGCCGTCCTTTTCAGCAATCAGGCTGCCTCTCCTGATTGCCTGGGTTATTCCTCTCGGGCTTATGCCTATCTGTCTTGCCGCCTCGCTAACGCTCATAAGCGGTCTGTCCTCAGCTGCCTTGCCCTCCACCTCGGGGCCAGCTTTTGTCTGGCCTTTCGCCTTTTCCCTGGCTTCTGCAATTTTTACGGCTTTTTCCTCGTCAACTGTCTGATCTGCCATGTAGGCTGCAAGCGCTCCCCTGCTTATACGCCACATACGGGGACCATAGCAGACGGCTTTTAGCTTGCCAGATTGCGCCATGCGTAAAACCGTGCGGCCTGATATGCCAAGTATCTTGCCTGCCTCCTCCATATTCAGCATTTCGCCTGGCAATGGTAAATCCTGTGTCATATCCGTCTCCTGCGTCTGCTAATTCGTATTTATCAGATATAAAACTTTATATCGGTAATGTCATTTATATGGCGTAAAAGCAATTATTTAAACAGGGCATCGGCAACTCTCGTTTCAACCTTGCGGCCAGCCCATGATATGGCGTGGTCATAAATGGCTGTTGTTTCGCTGGAGGCATGGCGCAAGGTGGCCTGCACCTCTTCACGGCTCGCTCCTGCAAGACGGGCCAGTGTGGCGCAAGAATGGCGCAAGCTATGAGCAGTCAGCCGCTCGCTATCCAGTCCGATTGCTTGCAGGCGCGTCTTGATCAGGCGGCTTATGCTGCGGGTGGTTAGCGGCGCTCCTGCGGCATTGCGATTGCTTGCGCTGGCAAATAACGGCAAATCCTTGTCAGTTTCGCCGCGCTCATGCAAATATGCCCTGATTGCTGCTTCAACGGGCCCGGCCAGCTTTACAGCCTCATCAGCAGAATCGCGCCCTTTTCCCCATACCATAAGCGCGCTTTGGCCGCCGATTGTCCGCAAGTCTGAAATACGCGCCCTGGCTACTTCGCAATCACGCAAGCCACAAGTCAGCATTAGGGCCAGCATGGCATAATCACGCTTGCCAGTCAGGCTGTTGCGGTCAACGCTGGCAAGCAGGTCCTGCGCCTGGCTCTGGGTTAGAGCATCCTTGCGAAAATCCTTTTTCACTTTTGGGCTTTTTACGCCGCTGGCAGGATTGACAGTCATCAAGCCATTATCGCTAAGCCATGCAAAAAAGCGTCTTACGCCGCTCATGTAAGTCTGGCAGGTTGTGGCCTTTAAATTGCCAGTCAGCGAATCGCGAAAAGCCATAATCGCCTGCCTGGAGGGAGTCATGCCAGTTTGCCTCAAAAAACCAAGAAATGCTTTCACGCCGTTTATGTAAGTCCTCAAGGTGGCAGGCTTCACATCCAGATAGGCGATAAAATCGGCAAAACGGCTATCAAGCTCTGAATTGGCTGCAAGCTCTCTGGTCTGGATTGCGATTGCGGTCATGGCTTATGCTCCTGGGCTAATTTCCAATTGATAGGAACACAATAAGACTTTCTGTCTATTATGTCAATTATTTTTTTTATGACAGTTATTTCAATACGCTAATCATCTGCCAATTCCTTGCCTGCAATCCTGTTTGTGGCTAGATTAAAAAGGCAGACCGGCAAGTGCTACTAACACAAGCCGGCCTGAGTGCGGCGCTGTTTCAGCGCTCCTCGCGATTGCCTGATAAGGTGGATATTCCAGCCCTGATCCTGACTGAGCTATGGATCAGGGCCTTTTGCTACATGGCTTTTTCAGCCAGCAACAATACCACTGCCATAGCGATAAGCAGGGCCATGACTACCTTTCTCATGGCTTGCCTCTCTTTGTGGTCTTGCGCCGCACAAGCGCAGAATCATATCAAAGAAAAGGCAATCGCAAAAAACAGATTAACCCTGCTTGCCACTTGACGCAATAAAGCCCTGCTCCAGATATTCGTCATAAAGCGATTGCAGGCCTATTGCAGGATCTGAATAAAAAATGCTGTTGGAATTGAGCAAATTTGCGCCTGTGAATTGTTGCAAGCTGGCAAGCGATATGCGCCATTGCCTGCCAATTCTAAAGGCCGCCAGTTTCCCATTTCTGATTAACCGCCTTATTGTGCTAACCGATATGCCAAGAGCAGCCGCTACCTGGGGAATGCTATAACAGGGAATATATCCTGGTATAGGCACATCTCCATATTTCATTTTTTAGACCTCTTACTGCATTTTTAGCCACTATTGGCTATTTCTGATAACTATTGACTACTTATGATTATATTGAAAAAAGCGCTTTTAGTCCATTAACTTGCTTCTTCAAACAGATTAAACTTTGGATAATATTTGAATCTGGCATCTCCACATTGCCCATGCCTGTTTTTTATAACCGCAAGCTCAATCTCGCGTGGATAGCGATTTTTCGCATCGACAATATCCTGTTCTGTGGGTTTATCTTTCAGGCCTGCCAGCTGTAAGGCAATCAGGACATCGCTTGTATATTCAATCGCGCCGCTCTCTTTAAACGCAGCCATGCTTGCCCTTACCGTATAGCTCTCACGGTTAAAACTGCTCACGGCAATTACAGGCAATTTGCAATCACGGCTTAGCCGCTTCAACTCTACAACGCTGCGGTCAACATTTTGCTTGTCTGTATAACGATCGCTCAATGGCGCAAGTATCTGCAAATAGTCAACTACGACTACAGGCTTATTGCCAGTCAGTTTGATATGGCGATTTACGCGCCTGCAAATAATTTCAACGTCCATTGTGAAGCCGCCCTCCACTATGTAGGCTCTTTTTGCCAGAGGCTCATAAATGTCAAGCAGGCAATAGAAATCTTTACTAAATTCAGCAGACGCCTCAGGCCTGCACCACTCGCCGCATAATATCTCCCGCGCAGTCCTGCCCTGCCTAATAGTCTGGCCTTCTTTTGCAGCCTCCTGAATTGAAATACGGGAAAGACTTTTGGACATAAGCTCATACTTGCTCATCTCCAGACTGAATATCAAAACGTCATGGCCAGACATCGCTATGGCGTCAGCTATCTGTAAAACAAAAGTCGTCTTGCCAAGACTGGTTATCGCGCCCGCCACATACAGGCCTGGATAAAAGCCGCCGTCAAGCAGTCTGTCCAGATTGGCAAAACCAGTGGGGATTGCGCTTGTTTTGGCAATTTCAATCGCCGCATCGGTAAAACCGTCAAAAAGGGCATAAGCATTGCACTCAGCCTGATATTGCTCAAACGTCTGCTCTGGCTCTTGCGGCTCCTGACTATTTGCCTGGGATTGCCAGCTGGCAGTTTGTCCGGATCGCAATGCCTCACTTTTAGATCGCGGCTCCTGGCCTGATTGCCAGCTGCCATTATGGGGGGATATTTCCCTTGGCTCACGCTTGCCGCTTTCAAGTCCGCTCCTGATTGTTTTTACGATCTCGCCATGACTTAAACCGCTGGCGATTGCGGCTTCATAAAGCCTGTCATACACCTCAGCCTCGTCCAGTTTGCCAGCACCAACATATTTGCCAAGTTTATAGGCTGAAACATTAAGCTGCTCATTGCGCCCTCCCTCCTGGGCAAGCGCAACCTCGCGGACTTCTCCCTCCAAAGCCTTCTGATAGGCTCTCTGCTCACGTTCATTCTGATATGGGCCTACATGCTGGCCAGAAAATTTAAACGCCTCTAACGGTTTTCTGGAGGGATTAGCGGGCTTATCTTGCAAAAGCAGCGCAAGCAGCCACTCTGGCAATTCGGCTATCGCAAGATCATTTAGCCAGCTGTAAACGCACTTTCTCCCAACAGAGGGGGCAATAATGACAAAGCCGCCAGCTCCCCTTGTGTCTATGCAAGGTCCAAGCTTGCGGATTGAATTGCGCAATTCGCGGCCAGACGGCATTTTGTAAAACAGGTGTAATCCGCCGCTGCCAGTCCTTTGGCATAAGGTGGCCGCCCGCCACTCATAGCCTTGCGGCCTGCATAGCTCGTCAAATTCAGCCTCGCCGCCTCTCTCGCCGTCATTTTTTGGCGTATCAAGATCAATCACAAAAATCCCGTTTGGACCGCAAGGCAGGCCAATTCTCATATCAGGCCATTGCCTATGCCAGCTGGCCGCCTGCCCGGGGCTTACGCTGGCCAGCTTCTCCCATTCTGTGATATGTGGCCGCTTTTCAGCATCGCAAGGAAAGACAACAGCGCCAGCCGCCGCAAGCTCCATAAAGGCCTCTTTTACGCCTGCCACTCCTCTAGCTCTGGCAAACGCCGCCTCAATGCCGCTCATGGCCGCCTCCTGTCTTTTCCAGTGGCAGGCTCCCCTGCGGATTGCCCTGACGATAGGGGTAAAGCGGACAGTGGCAGGCCGGGCATTTTTCAACTTCGGCTTTTACGCCTCCAGAGCAGTCAAGACACTTGCGCCGGATTGCTTTTAAGTAGTCTATGGCAGGCATAAATCCCTCCGCCTGAGTTTTGCAGCCGCCTGGATTCTTCTCCAGTGGCTGGCGGGTATTTAACTTAGCTGGGCGGGCGGGCTTGCCATTAGCCCGCCCCAAGCGGTTAAGTCTTCTAAAGACTTTTAAGCGATTCGCATCGCCCGCAAAGCCAGAGCTGGCAAGGGTTTTAAGAAATTGCTGCGGCGAGAAATGTATACTTTTGCGGCGAGAAATGTATACCTTTGCGGTGAGAAATGTATACCTTTTGCCTTTTTTCAGGCCTTTGGGGCCTCTAAAAGGGCATGTTGCCGGGGCCTTTCCGGCATCTCAAAATGCAGGCAAAGCTCTTGCAGGTCATCGTAAGATAGAGTGGTAAGCTGATCATCGGAGAGATACGTTCCGCCCCTGGCGCGCCATTCAAACTGGGTCAATATGCCTTTGTCCACAAGCTGCTCAAGACATTTGTCAATAGGGTCAAAAATGCATCGTTTATAATGGCGCCCCCCTGTCTTTTCTTCTTCAAGCGTCGGCAGATCTGACGCAGCTTTAATCAGGCTGGTCAGCATAAGCCGGTTATGCGTGCCATTTTTTTTCATTTGCTCGCTATGCCATTGCTCGCATAGTTTGCGGCCAATTTTGTAAAGATGGGGGTTGCGGGCATCTAGCGCGAAAAGCCTGGGGTCAATCTGGCCAATAAAGTTGCTTGCAGTGTAGCTGGCGTATTCTTGTGTGAAATTAATGAGCAGCTGATTTGGAGAATCATCAAAAGCCGTATAAGAGGAAATGATATTGGCTACCATGCAACAGCGCTTTTTATCGCTTCTGAAAGTTACGTGGGTATGCAGCAGGCATTCCAGACCTTCTTTTATTTCCTTGCGCAAGCGCATTTTTGCCATTTTAGAGGTTGCTCCTCGCCATGCTGTATATTCGTCAAAGTCCAAATTAATCGCGGTTTCCACTTGTTTTGCCCGCCATTCCGTTTTTTGGCTAAAAATTATATGGGCATAATCAAGTAATCTTTGCGCAGCTTCTGGCAATGGTTTGCCATAGTCAGCTATTTTGACAATGAAATTATCATCGCGGATGTAAGTTAGAGTATTTGCTATTTTGTCTTTTTTGTAGCGTTTAATTCTGTTGGGCACGTGCTGAAGCGCATTGTTGACAGGACCGTAATATGTAATTTGATTTTCAGTTGGGACTTGTTTTTGTTTGCGTGAACGTCTTTTAGTTTCCTTTTTGTTATCGATCAGATTATCAAGCTCTGGAAAACTTTCTTGCTTATTAAGCATGAGTGCTCCTATTCAAATAAGCTTGTAAACTTGTCTGTTATAATCTCATAGGCCAAAGGAAAGTTTAAGAGGTTCAATCTGGCTGCTGCTTCGCGTATGACTTTTAGAGGAGCTTTAAAATCAGCAATAGCAGGCAGGGGGGTTGTCCATTCATTAATTACCCATGTAAATAAATTTTTGCCTACCAGCTGAGTTAGCATAGTCCTCATTTCCTGAGCTTGCTTGTTGTAACACTGAATTGTTTCGTCAATATTTTTCAAATGACTTGCAAGCAAGGTCTCAAGGCCTGGGATTTTCAGGAAACGTCCAGCTGCAATGAATTTAAACTTCTCAACTGCTGCTTTGGTAATAGTCTGTTTTGCCATATTCCAGGTTGCCGTCCAGTCATTGTGTCTTTGCAAAGCTGGGTTTGTGCTCTCCCATTTATCGTAGTTTTCGATCGCCGCCATATCATAAAGGCTAATTCCATTGCCCGCAGGCCGCGTGATTTCTGTTACTGCGTTTTCAAAATGCAGGGAAAAAAGGTAATGGGTCAAAGATAGCTGCTTTTCCCATGATTCAACCAGATCAACGGACTTGCCAAGTATGCAAAAAGCGGTTGAATAGTCTTTGTAGTCAAGCCTTTGCCCTTCTGGCAATGCTGCTACCAATTTTCGCGAGTCCTCAAACTCAATTAACGGCTCATTACCCAGCGCAGCTATAGAGTTGAACATAAGCAGCCTGCCAACGTCCTTGCCGGTTTTGCGTTTTTT
>JAAUYS010000065.1 GCA_014804995.1 Clostridia bacterium | reverse complement strand
TCTGCTGCGCCGCGGCCGGTGCCCCGGCAAATATCGAAATCTCATGGTTCCCACTCCTGGCGTGTGTGAGCACGGGCAATTCCGTTTGCGACCGCGCGGGCCAGTTCGTCAGGGCTTGGTGGCTGATACGTTGTGTTTCGGACATGGTTCGTCGTTTTCAGGGGGAATATCCCCGCATAGTTGTTTGCGATGCTCTGTTCTACGATCTTGCGGGCCATGTCGGGATTGTTGCCCGAAAGATTCTTCAGATGCGCATAGCACCCCTCGGCTCCCTTTTGGCGGTAGGCTTCTCCGCGTTCGGATTTGTAGGCCAGCCACTCGGCAAGAATCGGCCGGAATGCTGGCTCGACAAAGGAGAGGTCGGGTTCTTTTCTTTTTCGGGCAACTTTTTCTTTTCTGGCCGGCGTCGGCCCGGAACGTTGAAACTCCGGACTTCGATCAGTGGGTTCGTCCAAAGGAGGGATCGGGTAGTTCCTCTTCTTTCCAGTATTATCTTTATTTATTATCGTCCCTGTCGTGTCCTTGTTGTGTCCCTGCGGCTGTCCCGATTTTTTGGGAATTGGGTTGTACTTGTCGAAATTACAAAGTCTTACGATCGTCTGCAGTGTCCCCGGAGGTGTCCTCTTTTCGATCATGCCCTCTTTCTCCAAGTATTTCAGGAAGCGGTCGACCTTGTTTTTAGACCATTGCCACTGTCGGGAGAGATAGCGCAGCGAGACGGCTGCTTCGCCCCGCCGGATTTCGACGGACTGCATGCCGACCAAGATGGTGGCGGTGCCCGTCTCGAAGCGAGAGCGCCTCAGGAGATCGGCAAAGGCTTCGGCATGGCTGAAAACTCTCGGCTCCAACCATAGTTCATGTTCGAAAAACTTGCGGCTTAGAGGAATATATCCAATGTTCATATCCTGTTTTGCTGCTGTTCGGTTGTCTGTTTCGTGGGATTCATCGTTTACAGGATTTGTTTCGTAGTGGAGAAAATTCAAGAAGCCGACAGATCGGGTTGGGCGGACTTCTCGGCTATTTTCGGTAGAGTTCTGCCGGAAACAGCTGGTCGCCCGTCCAGCCTGTTTCGCCTGAATGTCGGGCGATGACTTCCGCGATGAGGCGGCGATGCAGTTCCCCCGGCCGGCTGATGCCGTTCTCGTATCGCGAGATGGTGTAGTCCCAGCGAATGCAGGTGGCGTTTTTGATCTCGGCAATCAGGGCGTTGTAGCGCGCCGAATCGCTTTTCTTGACCGCATGGAGGTAATCGGCAAATGGCAGAGAGCCAGAGCGCTTGCCCTTTGATTTCTCGCTATTTCCTGTTATATTAGCCATATGAAAGATTTAACACGGTGCAAAAGTAAATAATATTTTATTCATACGCAATTAAATTGAATAAGAAAATATACAAGTAATGGGGGTAAAAGATCGGTTAGACCTTGTAATCAAGTATTTGAATATATCCGGACGGGCCTTTTCCAAGCAGTGCGGATTCTCAGAAAGCTACTATTCTACCATAAATGATGGTATCGGCGCCGACAAGCTGAATAAAATATTGTCTAATTATCCGGAGATTTCGGCCCGTTGGCTAATCACCGGAGAGGGGGAAATGCTCTTGAAAAATGAGGAGAATTTCGCTTTCGCAGAAAAAATGATGAAAAAATTTTCCGATGCGCTCGACGTTCATAAGGAGGAGTACAGCGTCGTTGTCGGGCAAAACGGAAGAATCGTCGAGCAGAACGGCGAAATCATCAAGCAGAATTCGGAGATTCTGAGCCAGAATGCCGAGGTCATCCGGCAGAATACGCAGCTGATGCGGCAGAACGCCGAAGCGATGGCGCTTATTCAGAAGCTGAGCGAGAAGCTCAAATGATGCCGGGAGCCTCCCCGGCACGGGAGCTACTTAGGCTCCATATCCGGCTATATACGCTTCAGGATAGACAATCTTGTATCCGGAAAGCTGAAGCGCTTTTTTGGAATAGAAACAAATCTGATAGGGTGGGCAGAGGTCTAAATATGCAGGATGACGGCTCTTGAATAGAATGATATTCTCGTGGTCGGATTCTCTTTTTCTGCTTCCGGCGCCCGGTACCCGGGTCGCTTCGAACGGAAACTTTCCGATTCGACGAAGATATTCGATAATTCTTGCGACGGTTGTTTTTTCCGTCTCGTAGAGCCCTTTTTCTTTCATCATTTTGACAACCTCCTGCAACAAGGATAAGTGTTCCGGGTTATCTACTAAGTCTAAGCATTTTTCATCCCGGACGTAGGTCGCCTGGCAGATGATGTAAGAAGTTCTAAGTCCCTCTTTGCCCCACCAATGGGCATTGTTGATGGAATACTCCCAAAAGTAATATCCTTGTCCTAACCAAGCACTCTTCCGATTGCAGATGAATGGCCCCTCGGCTTCTATCTGATCCGGGTTTCCTCTGTCGGTGAGCGTTTGATATACCGTTACTTTCATCAGGATGCAGCTGCTACTGGGCCTCCGTGTTGTCTTTCAGCTGGGCGCCTAAGCTCGTCAGGTTGAGCGTGGGCAGGATGATTCCCGGGATATTGGCCTGTGTAGTTACCATGCTGACATATCCGCGGACGTAGGGGAAGAGGATCGCAACGCTGTTGTTGTAGAAAAATTCGGGGATTTCCTCCAGGCTGTGGATGTTGGGGAGGCGAAATATGCCGTGGCACTGTACCACCACAAGGGGGTGTGCAACGCCTTTGTTTGTTACTTCGACGACGAACGTCAGTTCGTAGTCCGATTCTGCCGCCTTGAAAATTCCCTTGACATCGAATGACAGGGCCAGCTCGTTCGTCGAAGGTTTATCCTCTAAGTTGATATTTACTTTGTCAAAGTAATAGTTCGTAATGGAGAACGCGGCTTTAGGCATATTGCATTGCATAATGACAGAGGTTTTGGCTGATAAAAAAACCCGAAGTGTTCTCCGGGTTAAAAGATGTTCCTATATTGGTGCGAGGTTCTTTCCATGTTGGTGTTGTCGTTTGGAACTTGTAGTGGTAGGGTTCCATGCCTGAGAGAAATTCTTCGACCGGTATACTGATTTCATCGTATTCGGCGGTCGCTTCCCAATCTTTCAAGATTTCCTCCCTCGTGTGAGCGGCGAAATACGCTCGTAGTTCAGTTAAAAGATTGTTCATAATTCCTATTATTTTCTTTGCAAATATATGCAAATAAAATTCCAAATCCAAATATCGAAACCGCATATTTCATTTAATCCATTGATTATGTGCAGACATGCGTTGTAAATTTTGCAGCGCTTCGTCCCCGGCTGCGGCCGCGTGCCGGCATATCCGGCCTCTCGAAAAATAAAAAAAGTCGTTTTTTTCTTGACAAGTCGCGTTCCTGTCGAAATCTTTGCGTCGACAACCTGTGATGAGGCAGGCTACCGAACATAGAACGACGGACAGAACGATTGTTGTTATTTTAGGTCATGTTGTTTGGTGGCTGCCTGCGTAAGCGGGCAGCTGCTTTTTTGAGATGACACCCCGGGGCGCAAGCCCGGAAAAGAACCAGTAACCCTATGACGAACTTCGAAGCCATATCGGCCGACCTCTATCCTTACGATGTACCCGCATCGCTCATCGAGATGAAGTGCATCGACGAGGGGGTGGATCAGCAGGCCGCCTATTCGGCCGAGGGCCGGCAGCCCGTAGCCCGGGCCACCCTCGCCATTCTGCGCAACCTCCTTGTTCTCAAAAGCGAGAGCAACGGAGGCTTCAGCCGCACCTACGGGACGGACGAACTCCGCGAGCGCATCTCCGCGCTGGCCGGAGAGTGCGGCCCGAATGCTTCGGCCGATAACTCCGGCAGCCGCACGCCGGCTACAGACCTTTCCGCATCATGCTGAGATTCCCTCATACGCTCGAAATGTGGTACGAGGAGGAGGCCACATTGAACTCCGACGGTTCCTGGACCGAGGGCGCACACGGGTGGCGTACCCTCTGCCGGTGCCATGCCTGCCGGCTCGGAGAGACCCGCGAGGTCAAAGGGGCGCATGGTCAAACGCACCTCTGCGCTTTCGAGGTTACGCTGCCCGCCTCGGTGGAGCCACTCCCCGTCGGAACTCCGGTGCGCATCTTCGACAGCCGAGGGCTCAATCTCTTCGACCGTTCGCCGCGCACCGACGCGCCGCCGCAGGCTTCGGCCTCCTATCCGGTGCGCGGCTTCTACAAAAGCGGCGCGCGCTACGAATATGCGAAGCTATGGCTCTGAAGACCGACAACTTCAAATTCAACACGCAATGGGAAACAACTATCTGACCGCCGGCGAAATATTCACCATCGTCTGGGACTGGGTGCGGCAATCTCCGTTGGCGCAGGCCGTGCCTACGATGTATGCCGACAGCTATCCGCCGAATGCCCGCGGCGAGTTCATCGTCATGAGCAGCCTCTCGAACGTAATCGGCGAGCAGCAGGTCGCCACGGTCGGCGTGCATATCTACGTTCCGGATCAGACTCCCTCGTTCGGGCACGCCGCGGCGCAGCGCTATCCCGACCGGCGGCGGCTGGCCGAGCTTACCCGCATCGCGTTCGATTCTTTGGCAGGCTATCCGGCCGGCAAGCGCTGGTTCTTCGACATCAGCGACGAATCGCTCATCAGTGAGGAGGGAATCTCCTACACTTTTTCAAATATCAACGTTCAATTCAAAACCTATTAAATCATGGAAAGCAAGCAGTTTGTGGGCTTGGAGGCCGTGTATGTCGGCGATCCGCTGCCCAAAGGCATTACCGATGAGGGTGCTGCCGCGCTCATTGCGAAATTCAAGAAGACGGCCCAGCCGCTCAACGGAGGCATCACCTTCAACTTCTCGAATCCGACCAGCAACAAGTGGTACCGCGAGGGCGAGGCCGATCCGTTCGCTTCGCTGCGCGACGCTTCGTCGGGTTCGAAAGAGATCACCTGGAACGTCGTCGACTTCGACGACGAGACGCTGAAGTTCTACTTCGGTACGACCGAGCCGGACGAGGGCCGACTTTACGAGGGCGAGAAAGCATTCGTCTTCGTCTCGAAGACCCAGGCAAGCATCGCTTTCGCACGTCTCAAGTTCACGGCCACGCTTGGCGGCGGTCTGAACACCAGCGACCCGTTCCAGATCGCCGTTACGGCCGACGTGCTCGCTCCCGTGCAGGGCGGCCGCTCGTGGTGGCCCATCGAGACCCCGGTCTTCGAGGAGGCGGAGCCTGAGGACGAGACCCTGTAGCGGCAGGCGGAGTGCCGACGACGGCACTCCGCTCTTCCATCCCGCGGAAAGCCGACGACTTGCATCCCGGAGCGAGACCGGGGCGGGAACCAATTCATATTTCATCATGGCAGACAATCTACCGAACAGGCCCGACCGACGGGCTTTGCATACGCTTCTTGAGCAGCCCGAGTCATTCGAAATCGAGCTTCCGGACGGCAGCCGGAAGACCCTTTGCCTCTATCCGCTGCAGCTCGGACGTCTGGCTATGATCAGCCAGCGGCTGCTCGACCTCGACCTGATGCTCGACGACGATGAATCTGACGTCGTGCAGAAACTTTGGCGCCTCTGCGCCGAAAAGCCCCGGCCGGTGGCCGAGATCATCGCGATTGCGACGCTGCGCACGCGGCAGGAGATCGACTGCGGGTTAGACGGGCGTGTCGATGAATTGCTGTGGTCGCCGACCCTGACGACGCAGGCACTCTCCAATCTGCTTTATGCGATTGTCTTCCAGTCCTACTACGCGGATTTTTTGTCAGCTATCCGATCGGTAAGAACGCTGCGGGTAACCATTTCCCAGCCGACCGCAGCGGAGCGGATAGCATCTACGGGGGGCGCAGCATCTGGGGAGCGGTAGATACGATCGCCGAACGCTACAAATGGACGGTGGATTACATCCTCTGGGGTCTGTCATGGACGAATATTCAGCTGATGATGGCCGACTCGCTCCGTACCGACTATCGAAGCAAAGACGATAAACAAACGCATTCCGACACGCCCGACACCATTGACTTGGGGCAGGCCGGGGCGATGAACATGTTGAAACGATTAGCAGGAGCTTGAACAGATGGCAACGATAGATTTAACCGCCGGGCCGGACATTGCGGATGTCGCCCGGAAACTCAAAGAATTGCGCGAGGCCGCTCGGATGGCCCTCTCCGGGGTTTCCGGGGATGTAGTCGCTATGGAGGCGCTTTTGGAGAGCCTCTCCGCGCATGTGCTGCAGGTCAAAGAGCATATCCTGAGCGCGCAGATGGAGATCGGCGCCAATCAGGCGTGGGTTCAACAGCTGCGGGCACAGGCCGATGAAGTGCAGGCGATTCTTTCGACGATCCCGGACTCTGTTGCCGGAAAAGCCCTGCAGGAGGAGATCGGGCGGATCGACCTTGCGTTGAGCGAGGAGCTGGAGCAGCTCGAACAGAACCGCCAGAAGCTGCAGGATTACAGCGGGCAGCTGACCCAAAGCCAGCCGGCCGCCCGCGGCTGGGAGGGCATGCAGCACATCCTGCAGGGCATTGCGGGCGGCCTGACCCTCTGTCAGGGGCTCCTGAAAGGGTTGGGGGCCGATTCCGAG
>JAAUYS010000064.1 GCA_014804995.1 Clostridia bacterium | reverse complement strand
TCAAATGCTCATCTAGACAATAGATTCACAAAGAAGTAACCATCCATACTGTTAAGTGAATGATTCTGCACCGAAAAAGTCTTTTTCTCGACAAATATCACGGCGAAAACCTTCTTCACTAAAGACTTTCAAAAAAGATTGCAGAGGTCCTTAATATACCTTACAATCGTATATTCGATACGATTCCATAATTTACTACAATCTCCAATTCAGCCAATTTTTCACCAGTAATAAATTTACATTAAAAGATTTTTACGTATATTTGCGCTCTACTTGTTAAAATGCATTTGCATTGATGAAAAATATTTGGTGGATCGGACCTCGTCAATCCGACATAAACGATGCAGCAACTCTTTTCGAAGGGGTAGTTACATTATTCGGCGATGTTCGAAATGATAATACCGATAAAGTATTTTGCCTGCCTCAGGCACAAAGAGTCAATCATAATATCATAAACGACGAACAAGACAACTTTACGATCAATAACGTTCTCGACATAAGTAAAAATGGAGGACGGTGTATGTTCTACAATGCGAATCTGGCGCTCAAGGTACCTGTTTTCAAAGATTTATGTACTAACGGATCAATTATTTGCGTCAATAGTCCGGAGATCATGGCCACAGTAAACAACAAAATCGAATTTCGCCGATTTATCGAAAATGCCGTACCGACCCTCGACGCAAAAATCGTATCTCGATCTGATTGCAACTACAAAGCCATACGCCGTCTTTTCGCAAACAACAACAATCCGGCCGCGTCATTCGTAATACAGGCGCCCATCGCTTGCGGCGGATACGGCACATTCCTCCTAAATGCAGATAACGAGCAAGTCATAATTGATCTGCTGGATGAAAAAGGGGAATATATCGTTTCAGAATATGTCGACAAATCTATTCCGATCAATATCCATGCAATCATTTACGACAAGGAGATTATTCTTACGGCACCGTCTATTCAGATCACTCGCTTGATGCACAACCGACTTATTTACAGAGGAGCCGATTATATCACCTATCGAGATCTGAACGAATGTTATCAACGCAAATTCAAAGAATATGCACTGACAACCTGTAAAAAAATGCAGGAAGCCGGTTATCGGGGCATCTGCGGAATCGATGCGCTTGCATTCCGAAACGAAGTCTTTATTCTTGAGATCAACAACCGCTTTCAAGCTTCGACCCCATTAATTAATAAAGCCCTGAAGATGCAAAAGATGAAGTCTTTGCAAGAATTGTGCATAGACGCATTTGAGCACAAATACCCAACCGACTACGATCTGAAAACAAGCAATATAGAAATAGATTTCAGCTATTACACATACTTGCAGTCGCAAACAGGCGCCATCCATGCCAGACTGATGTCCGAGAGACGCGACTCCACCCATATCATCGAGATTCTCGACGACGGTTATTTTTCATCTGCAGGCGCCTGCGATGACGAAGCCTATTTATGCCGAGTCGTTTTCGATACGAACATCACGAGCATTACGCCAGATCACTATCTTGCGATAAATGAAAACATTGCAGAACACGATGATGAAACTTATCGTTTGATACAAAAGAAAGACCCGGTAACAAGTAAAATCGCCCTGTTGAACCAAGGCATTTACATTGACGAAAGTGCGAAAAAATGGTTGGAAAAACACGGTGGATTCCTCTTAGGCACTAACGATGCATTAGACTTATTCTTCTCGTCCGAATTACCGAAAGTCGTCAATGCTCCTATTTCGAATAAATTCGTCGACCTGTCTCCATTCAAATTAGTGTACGACCGCGGATTCCGAATCCATTATTACAATCTACCTTGGAAAACAGTAAATATCGAACTCGCAGACAACGACGCGAACAGGCTGACTTCCAACGGAGTAAAATTCGGCAGTATCTGTTGTTTCGCCACCGACCGAGTACGAATACACCACACGAATGCGTGCATTTTCAAGACCAATAATCAAGGATGCAAATTCTGCAATATTCCCGCAACTTCAGGGTTATTGAAGATCGAAGACATAAAAGAAGCCGTTGCTTTTTATAATCAAAAACCGGAAGTCAAACATTTCTTAATAGGCGGACAATCTGCGGTTCCCGAAAAAGAGTATCCCTTGATCATCGAAACGATCAAAGCAATTCGGGAGATCGAAAAAAACAAATCCATTTATGTGATGATCGTTCCACCCCGGAATCTGGATATCATTCGGCAAATACATGAAGCCGGTGCGACGGAAATAGCTTTCGCGATCGAAGTTTTCGACCAGCACATCGCCCAAACCATTATGCCCGGGAAAGGAAAAATCCCCCGCGAGCACTATTTCGAAGCATTGGAGTACGCCACGAAATATTTTGGGAAACAGGGAGCCGTACGATCTCTGTTGGTCGTCGGAGTAGAACCCCAGGAATTGTTCTTAACTGGCATAGAACGGTTGGCGAAATTGCACGTACAACCGATACTGTCAGTATTTCGTCCTTTGAACGATACTCCGATGGAAAACTACACACATCCGTCGATGAAGTACCTCAAAGAGATACGGACTCGATCTATCGAAATATGTCGACAATACGGTATGACATTAGGACCAGATTGTGCCTTCTGCCAAAACAACACATTAAACTAACAATCACAGTTGTTGCGGTATAGCCTAAAACGGCTCCGCAAATAATATTTCGATAGGAATGAGTTCCCTGAAAATATATGGGAAACATTGGGGAATACCCATACTGCTGCTTACATTATGTATGGATTTTTCCATATCCGCCATTTCATCTCCATGTAATTATCCGTCTTTTTATATTTGCTACATATCCGTTATTGCGGCGTTGACGGCTTCTCTATTCGCGAGTTTGACATTTTTTAACAGTGCCTTGAAAGATCGCACGGATTCCGAAGCAAATAAAAACGGAGCCTTGGACGAAATCGTAAATTCCGCCATAAAAGCAAGGTCTTCAATAATTCGCTGGGTCTGCTGTTTCGCAATAATCACCTTATTGATCCTTTTTATCGGACTGTTGATCTCGAATTGGGGAAAGAACCTATATTTTTTCAAAACAATATCCTATATCTCCTTTTTTATAATCAGCACCTGCATCACGTTTTTCATTTTCAATACAAATATCGACAACCTCATTCAAGAAGAGGCTAAGTTGCTAACAGCTTCCAATCTTACAAAAATCGAAGAATGTATAACGATCCGAGGCTACCGATCAGAATCAAACAAATCGCGTACAATCAAAAACTTACTAAAAGCAAGTACGCCATTGGATCGGCTCGATTTTTTCGATTTAGCATATTATCGAATCTTGCAAGGTACTGAGAATGGTCATTTCCCAAAATGCAATGATATTCAACAATTACTGCAATTGATCGCTCAAATAGAGCAATGCGTCAACAATACTACCATTCAAAATATACAGGTGTGCAATGTCCGAAAAAGCAAACCGGAAGAGAGCTTTACCTGGCTATATTCCAAAGACAAATACTTCGACAAGACCGAACCTGTAAAAAGTTTTCATAAACTTCAAGTGGGCATCCAAAACGAACGACGTTACGAAGATGCACTGAGAGATTTGACTATTTTACAAAATTCCGCCAAAAACATAGCCTACAGACCCACAAAGAACGCCTCATCCGAACCTGATGGAAATTGGAAAGTATGGTATCGAAATATACAGACGTATTGCACCAAAAGCTTAAGGGAAACAACCTATAATTTCTTCAAATATTATAACATTTTATTGAGTTACAGAAACGCCTTATGGGAAAATCAATCCAACAACCAAAATACAGACAGACAGGTTCCATACATTTTAGCGAGTATCCTGCACAGAGTCTTACTCGACAGATATCTATCCAACATCCGGCTTGCACGGATGAACATGGGGAGTAGCGACTTCTCAAAAGCGTGGCTGACCTATTCCGACTTAAGTGGAAGTAACCTCAACAATTCGAATTTTAAGTTTGCCCATTTGCGCAACACGACATTGACGAATTGTGATTTGACGTCTTCGAACTTCTATTTGGCCGATGCCCGAGAAGGCAAATTCAGCGGGTCCAACATGAGCAATTGTTCATTTGTCGGAACCATATTGGACAATTGCGATCTTTCAACTTGCCTTTTGGACAATATCATCTTCCATCATCCTCTCATCGACCGGCTATACAGACAAGAAATCGAGTACGATGCGAAATACCCCAAAAAGCAATATACGCTTTACGAATTGCTCCAAATGGAAGAGAAGTCCATTGAACTTTTGAAAAAACGATTGAATGAACCAACTTCTATAGCGAAAGATATTCTTAACGCTTTCTTCGACTCGCAAGAAACAGAGATTCCCATACGACTGAATCAATTCATCGAGTCGAAAGAAAAATTCCATATCGACGACTCGACTTTCAAAGCTCTGAATGATGATTCTCAAAAAGAGGATATCAATTCATATACAAAGGCCCTTATAAAAAAACTTGAATTTCGCTATCGCGCCTATTCTCAGGACGAAAGGAGGCTCCGCCATGACATTCCTTTTCCCTGTCGGGCCATTGCTTCCATCCGGCAAGCGACAATAAACAACGTATTGCTGAAAGACGTGGATTTCAGCCATATCGAACTAAGCGGCACTTCGCTACAAAAGTCGACTCTAACCGGTTGCCTCTTCCACTATACGCATGCCGAAGGGGCGATATTTGATCGTGCTAATCTGAAAAAAAGTGATTTCACCCGAGCCGATTTGACGGCTGCGACTTTAAAAGAGTCCAACCTCTTCGAAACGATTTTTTTGAATTGCCAATGCGAAGCAAGCTCTTTCCAATCCGCCAATATGGTCAACGCACTTATCTGCGGCAGCACAAAACCTTTGAAAGACACCGTCGCTCCCGGGGCCCAAAGCGACAACACGTCTAATTACAGCAATGTGAATTTCTCCCAAACAGAAGCACAAAATATCAAGATATACAATACATATCTGGAAAAAGCGACTATCAGGAAAGCAAATTGGGGTAACGTGCACCTGGTCAATTCTCATTTGGCATATGCGTCTCTGTTTGGCACCGACATGACATACGGAGCGCTGTTATACGACACGTTCAGCCATGCAAATCTCAAATCTGCCATATTGACCGACGCCCTCTTATTCCACTGTAACTTCAAAGAAGCAACGCTCGAAGAGGCCGTTTTATTGCGAGCCCTTATCTCCCACACCGATTTTATCGCGACAAACCTGCAGAAAGTCAACTTTTCGGGAGCAGATATCCGAAATACAAGATTCGAAGACTGTTCTTTCGGTATTGCCAATTTTACCAATGCCAAATTCACGAACTGTATATTCGTGCATGTCGATTTACGAAACACATTGGGCATCGATAAGACGACATTCACCAACTGCACATTTGGAGAAAAAGTATACCATCCCAACCTCGATCGTAAACAAAACCAATAGACCATGTCTGACTTTTTATTTTGGAATTCGACAGATAACAATGGTGGTAAAATCCGCGTCGGAGGTAAAGGCGAATCGCTTTTAAGATTGGCGAGAAAGGGAATTCGAGTACCGTCGTTCCTGATCATTCCCAGTTCCTTTTTCTTCGATTTCCTCGAACGGAACAAACTGACAACAGAGATCGACCGATACGTGGAGAAGCGGGATTTTGCGAGCATTAAACGCCTCATCCAGCAAACCGACTTGTCTGCCGACTTTATTGACAAGATAAATAAAGGTATACAAAGTCTCGAAACGCAATCATTCTCCGTGCGTTCTTCCGCCATCAACGAAGACGGCACAGAACAATCCTATGCAGGGCAATACGATACGTTCTTGTTCGTCAAACCCGCGGCTCTTCCCGATGCAATAAAAAAATGCTGGGCCTCCTATTTCAACTCGAACATTGTCGAATACGAGTACCACAAACCGGATTTACAAACTAACGGAATGGCCGTCATCATACAGACGATGATAGATGCTGTCGTTTCGGGAGTCGCCTTTTCCATACATCCGACAGCCGGAACGGATCGTTGTTTAATCGAAGTAGCGCCCGGAGTCGGCGAAAGTTTAGTATCCGGACGGCTTACGCCTAATAAAATCGAGGTTGACAATAAAACATTGACAATATACAAATGCGCATCGCTCCAACAAAATAATTTCTTATCTGAATCTCAGATTACAGCTATTCATTCTACGATTCTCTCCATTCGTAAAGAATATGGGTTAGAAGTCGATACTGAATGGTGTTACAATAAAAACGGCACGCTATACTTTTTACAGGCCCGCCCTATCACACATATCGCAACCCCCAAAATCCCTTATCGGAAAACTCTAACGCGACCGTTCAGCCTATTCCGGATCCAATTGTATCAATTAGGAGAATTCAATGGATTAAAATCCCTTACCGGAGGAAACTATTATCTCAATCCTCTGTTTATTTCGCACAATGGTGTAACAAGTATTTATTACAATTTCTTATCGCAGAAAGAGAATCCGTCGAATATCTTCGATTTTCTTAACAATAATGTAGACCTGCAAGTCTATGCGACGCAAAGCGAACAAATAGCGAACAAATTAATTGAGTTCATACATTGTCCGATTAAAGATTCCATAACCAAAATCATTTCGCAACTCATTTTTCTTTATCCATTCAGTAGTTTAGGAAATCTCGCAGGAACATTACCTCAACAAATGGTCGGCAAATGTTACAATATGCTGATCAAGTACAGAGAAAGATACGACACGCTGATTTCCGGTATAGAAGCAATTATCTCTGCTACAGCCCAGAACAAGCATCTCAAAGATTCGGATTATTTGACCATCGACGAAATTTTCGGCAATGCTCCGATCCCTTCCTCCGAAGTGATTACTTTGCGAAAACGCGGATATATCTATTTTAATGAAGAACTTATTTTAGAAAAGACCGACAATGTCTTCAATGAATATCTAAATGAAAACAATATTAAAATAGAAGAAAATTGTCAATTAGATAATGACTCGGAAAATACTATCAGAGGGGACATTGCATACAATGGTATCGCCAAAGGACGAATTTGCACTATTTTCTCGAAAGACGATCTTGGCAAAT
>JAAUYS010000063.1 GCA_014804995.1 Clostridia bacterium | reverse complement strand
GTTTCGCCTATACCCGAAACGCCGAGGGGCGTTACTAGAAGGGAAGAGCCTAAACCCGTACAAAAACCCGTGGAGCAACCCGTTGAAAAGGTTGAAGAAAAGCCCAAACACGTTTGGAAGAAGTACGTTCACCCCACACTTGATTTGCTTGACAATTATCCCGAAAATTCAAACGTAAATACGGGCGAAATAGAGGACAACAAACGCACTATCGTTCAGGCTCTTGAAAGATACAAAATTGCAAGTGAAGTCGCTAACGTTACGATAGGACCTTCCATTACCCGTTACGACGTAATTATTCAGGATAAAACTAATATAAAACGTTCACTCGGCTACCGCGATGCCATCGCAATGGAGCTTATGAAAGAGAACGTTACTGCATATCTCAACTATTCCAAGGGCGCGCTTTCTATTGAAGTTCCCAACAACAAAAGGGCAATAGTAGGGCTTAAAACTATGCTTGCTAGCCAAAAGTTTATAAACAGCAAGCAAAATTCGCTTACCTTTGCTTTGGGTAAAAACGTTGAGGGCGAAGTCGTTTGTCCCGATATAACCAAGATGCCACACCTTCTCGTTGCCGGTACTACCGGTAGCGGTAAAAGTATTTGCCTCAGCGCACTGCTCGTAAGTCTTCTGTACAAGTACGGACCAGAAGAGCTTAGGCTTATTCTCGTTGACCCTAAACAGGTTGAGTTTATTTCTTACGATAAGCTTCCTCACTTAATGATTAACGAGATTATCTACGACGTAGATAAAGCTATAAAAGCTTTAAACTGGGCAATTAAAGAAATGGAACGCCGTTACACGCTATTTAAGGATATGACTGAGGCAGGCGTTGCTACAAAGAACCTTGACGAATACAACGCACACCTGCCCGAGGGCGAGGAAAAGCTTCCTAAAATCGTTATAATTCTTGACGAATTCGGCGACTTAATGTTGCAGGCTAAAAAGGATATTGAAAGCAGAATTATTAAGCTGGTCCAAAAGGCGCGTGCCTGCGGTATTCACCTCATATTAGCCACCCAACGCCCGTCTGTAGACTGTATTACGGGTCTTATCAAGTCCAACTTACCTACGCGTATCGGCTTTAAGGTAAACTCCTTCGACGACGCCCGCACGATATTCGATATAGGCGGTGCTGAAAAGCTTTTGGGTAAGGGCGACTCGTATTTCCGCTCGGCGGAAAATCCCGATTTGGCGCGTATACAGTGTTGCTTCGTAGATACTCACGAAGTGCAGAAAGTTACGGACTTCGTTAAAGCCCATAACGAAACTTACTTTGACCAAAGCGTTTCAGACTTCATTAATACCGTAGAACAGGAAGAAGCGCCTGCATCAATGGTAGGTAGCGGAGACGGCGATGACAGTGAAACGAAGATAGACGACACGTTTATTAAAGCGCTTAAATACTGCGTAACTTCTAATCAAGCTTCTGTATCTATGATACAGCGTCGTTTCCCCGTCGGTTACATTAAAGCTTGCAAGATAATCGACTGGATGGAAAATATGACGTACGTAACTCCTTCAGAGGGGTCAAAACCAAGAAAGGTTTTACTTTCCAAAGACGAATTCTTCAACATTTACGGTGAAGTTGATGATTGATTTCAAGGCCAAGAAGTTCGGTGTAATTTCGCTCGGCTGTGATAAAAACCGCGTTGACGCCGAAAAACTTTTGTCAATAATAAAGGCAAACGGTTGTGAATTGACGGACGACGCTTCAAACGCGCAAGTGCTGGTCATAAACACCTGCGCGTTTTTGAACGAAGCCCGCAAAGAGGCAATTGAAACCGTATTGGAGTATTCGGTATTAAAGAACGGTAACCTTGAAAAACTTGTCGTAACGGGCTGTTTACCCCAAAAATTTGCAAAAGAAACCTTTCCCGCGCTAGTAGAGGCAGACGTCTTCCTCGGAACGAACGATTACGATAAATTTTTTGAAGCTCTTGAAAAATCTTACGAGGGCGAAAGGGTAAACTTTGTCGGTTCAGGAACGGGCGTGTTTCGCGGTTCAAGGGTAGTTACAACTCCTGACCATTACGCCTATTTAAAGATTGCCGACGGGTGCAACAACCACTGTACTTATTGCCTTATACCTAAAATTCGCGGTAAATACGTCAGTTACCCTATGGAAGAGCTTTTAAAAGAGGCGGAAGGGCTCGGGGACGTTTCAGAACTTATTTTGGTAGCGCAGGACGTAACCAGATACGGCATAGATTTATACGGACAAAAAAAATTAGTAGAAATTTTAAAAAACCTGACAACACTTGTCAACATTAATAGTGTAAGATTACTGTACTGTTATCCCGATATGATTGACGACGCTCTAATAGGCGAAATTAGGGACAACCCTAAGATAGTCAAATATATCGACATTCCCCTGCAACACAGCGAAGATAAGATTTTAAAATTAATGAACCGCCCCAAGGGCAGACAGGAATATATAAATCTTATCAAAAAACTGAGGCAAAATATCCCTGAGATTGCTATCAGGTCCACATTTATCGCCGGCTTCCCTACGGAGAGTGAGGAGGACTTTGAGGGGCTTGTCAACTTTATAAAAGAGGTCAGGCTTGATAACTGCGGATTTTTCGCGTTTTCACGCGAGCCTGACACCCCTGCATATAAGCTGAAAGACCAAGTTCCTTACTTTGTAAGGAAAAGCAGGGTAAAAAAGCTGTACGAAGTGCAGGAAAGTATTTCTTACGAAAAGTTACACTCTTACGTCGGCAAGACTTTAAAGGTGCTTTGCGACGGAATAGATTACGATAAAAATTGCTTTAAGGGGCGGGCGTACTTTCAAGCTCCGGACATTGACGGAAGCGTTTACTTTAACGCCTATTCAGCCGTTCAGGGCGAGTATTACGAGGTCTTGATTGAAGACAATGACGCTTACGATTTGTACGGAAGAGAGGAGGACTTTATAAATGAGTAAAGAGTTAGAAAAACAAGAAATTGATAAAAACAGCAAAAAATATAAGTTCGTTGCAGGCAAAGGCGTTATGAACTTGCCAAATAAACTGACAATTTCCAGAATGGTTATGATACCCGTGTTTATGGTATTTTATCTTGTACAGTTTACTGGGCATTATTTCGTTGCGCTTGCAGTGTTTGCAATAGCCTGTTTGACAGACCTGTTTGACGGTAAAATTGCAAGAAAATACGGTTTGGTTACCAATTTAGGCAAATTTTTAGACCCTATTGCCGATAAAGTACTCGTTCTTTCGGCACTCGTTATGTTCCTTACCAACCCCATTTTGATTACCTATGCGGTAGGTCTTGAAGCGGGCAATTTGATTTTGGGCATTGGCATTGCGATAATCCTTGCAAGAGAGATTATCGTAAGCGGGTTCAGAATGGTAGCGGCAAGCTCGGGTAACGTCATTGCCGCAGACATCTTCGGAAAGTACAAAACCGTATGCCAGGACATAGCGGTAGTAGTTTTAATTATCTGTGCTGGGCTTTATGAGATTGTAGGGCTTGAATTTGCGGTAGAGGTTATAAACTACATCGGTATAGGGTTCTTTGGACTTGCGGTGCTTTTGACAATAATCTCGGGTATAAATTACATCGTAAAAAATATTGAAGTTCTTAAAAAATAATGGAAGAATTTAAAACGGCTTATATTAGGACTGTCGCAGTCCCGCGGGACAAGCTTGATACGGCTATAAATGCCTTAAAGAGTGCGTACGACGGCATATCCGTAAATTTGAGCGGAAGATACGGCGACTTGTCAATAGAAATAAAATATCCCGAAGAAATGCCTTCAAACGTGTTTGAAGAGGCGTACAGGCAAGCGTTGACGGTTTTAAACGATTACGTTTACGCGCTTGAAGACGTCGGACTTGCCGAAAGGCTTATTCAGCTTTTGAAATTGAGAAAAACTATGTTTTCCGTAGCTGAGTCCTTTACCGGCGGTGGCGTAGGCGGAAGAATAGTTGAAATTTCAGGCGCAAGCGAAGTTTTTTTCGAGGGCTTGAATACTTACAGTAACCAGTCCAAAATGGAGAGGTTAGGGGTAAACGAAGCCACTTTAAAGCAGTTCGGCGCAGTATCAAGAGAAACGGCTTACGAAATGGCACGGGGGCTTCTTAACACCGGCAATTGCGGGCTGTGCGTTGCCACTACGGGCATTGCAGGACCCAAATCGGACAATACTCAAAAGCCCGTAGGGCTTGTGTATATTGCCGTAGGGTGCGAGGACGACGTGCAGGTGTACGGATACAATTTAAAATGTTCCCGCAAGGATATTACGGAAACGGCTATTAACTTAGCGTTGTTTCTCGCTTTCAAAACGTTAAAATAACCAGAGGTATTTAAATATGAATGAAGAAAAATTAAAAGCACTTAACTCCACAATCGCAATGATTGAGAAGCAGTACGGCAAGGGCGCAATTATGAAGCTTGGCGAAAACAACGTCAATAAAGACGTTGAAATTATCCCTACCGGTTGTCTTTCTCTCGATTTGGCGCTCGGTATCGGCGGTGTTCCCCGCGGAAGGATAATGGAAATTTTCGGACCTGAATCTTCCGGTAAAACGACGGTTGCACTCCATATAATTGCCGAAACCCAGAAAATGGGCGGTGTTGCGGCGTTTATAGACGCGGAACACGCACTTGACGCTCAGTATGCAAGCGCACTTGGCGTTGATACCAACGAGTTATATCTTGCACAGCCCGACACTGGTGAACAGGCTCTCGATATATGCGAGTCGCTTGTCCGTTCAAGCGCGGTTGATATTATCGTAATAGACTCCGTTGCGGCTCTTACACCCAAGGCTGAAATAGAGGGGGATATGGGCGACGCGCACGTAGGACTTCTTGCAAGGCTTATGTCGCAGGCTTTAAGAAAGCTTACGGCAATAACCAACCGTTCAAAAACCTGCGTTATATTCATTAACCAGCTCCGTGAAAAGGTTGGCATAATGTTCGGTAACCCCGAAACTACTCCCGGCGGTAAGGCGTTAAAGTATTTTGCGTCGCTCCGTCTTGATATCAGAAAGGCTGACGCGCTTAAAGGCGACGGCGGTATTATCGGCAACAGAACTAAGTGCAAAGTCGTTAAAAATAAGGTTGCGCCTCCTTTCAAGGTTGCGGAGTTCGACATTATTTACGGCGAAGGCATTTCTCAGGAAGGTTGCCTTATAGACCTTGCGGTAGAATACGGCATATTTACAAAAAGCGGTTCGTGGTTCAATTATAACGACGAAAAGATTGCGCAGGGTCGTGAAAAACTGCGTGAGCATTTAAAGCAAAATCCTGAATTAAAAGCCGAAGTAGAGGCAAAAATCAGAGAGGCACACAAAGCTACTTTAAACAAATAAGAAGGTTTAAATGAAACACGGTTTTATTAAAGTCTGCGCCGTAACGCCTGAACTTCGCGTGGCGGACGTGGAATTCAACACCCAAAAGATAATAGAAGCTATAAAGATTAGCGCGGAAAACGGTTCACAGCTTACAGTCTTTCCGGAACTGAGCGTTTGCGGTTATACCTGCGGAGATTTATTTAACCAACCCGCGCTCATAAATGCGTGTAAAAAGGCAATAGAAAGCATAGCCGAAGCGACTAAGGGTATAAAAACTCTTGTTTTCGTCGGCGCGCCATTCAGTAACAACGGCAGACTTTATAACTGTGCGTTTGCTATTCAAGACGGTTTAATTCTCGGTATAATTCCTAAAACGTATCTTCCTAATTACGGAGAGTATTATGAGAAAAGGCATTTTAGTTCTGCTCCTTTAAATCTTGCGCACGTTGACTTTGAGTATGAAGGAGAAAGCTACTTAGTTGAATTCGGTACGAATATAATATTCCGTGCAGAAAACTGCCCAGAATTTACCGTTGGCGTTGAACTTTGCGAAGATTTGTGGGCACCCGAATCGCCTTCAATTAAACTTGCAAAAGCGGGTGCGAATATAATCGTTAACCTCTCTTGTAGCGACGAAACGGTCGGCAAAGCCGAATACAGAAGAAGTCTTGTTAAAACACAGTCTGCAAAGCTCATCTGCGGGTACGTATACTGCGACGCGGGCGATGGGGAAAGTACTACCGATATGGTTTTTGCAGGACATAATATTATCTGCGAAAACGGCACAATCCTTGCTGAAAGCAAGCTGTTTGAAAACGGCTATTTATACAGTGAAATCGATGTGGAGCGTATTAGTACTGAACGCAGGCGTACTTCAAGCAGTTACTTTGTTGAAAGTGATTTAAACTGCGATTTATACGGAAGTGAGTACCACGGCGTAGGTTTTGAAACTTTTGATAAGCCCCTTGAACTTACACGCATAATTTCAAAAACGCCGTTCGTGCCTGAGAGCGGATTGTCGGAAAGAAGCGAACTTATTCTGACCATACAGCAAAAGGGACTTGAAAAAAGGTTTAAACACACCAATTCAAAGACTGCAGTAATAGGTATTTCGGGCGGGCTTGATTCGGCGTTGGCGCTTCTCGTTACCTGCCGAGCGTTTAAGTCTTTGGGTAAAGACCTTAAAGATATAATTGCCGTTACAATGCCGGGCTTCGGAACAACGAAGAAGACCAAAGGTAACTCATTAAAACTTATAGAAGCGCTGGGAGCAACTGCAAAAACAGTTCCCATATCGCAGACGGTTACAAAGCACTTTAACGATATAGGACACAATCCGGACGACAGAAACGTAACGTACGAGAACGCGCAGGCGCGTATGCGTACAATGGTTTTAATGGACCTTGCAAACGATTACAACGGACTTGTAATAGGCACGGGTGATTTGAGCGAATTTGCGCTCGGTTGGGCGACCTATAACGGCGACCATATGTCAATGTACGGCATGAACGCGTCCGTTCCCAAAACGCTTGTAAAACACCTTATTGCGTACGAAGCTGAAAAGCTTGGCGGTACGGTAAAGAAAATTTTGACCGACATTTTAAATACAGAAATAAGCCCCGAGCTTTTACCCCCTGACGAGAGTGGAAACATTTCGCAAAAAACGGAGGATATAGTAGGACCTTATATTCTGCACGATTTCTTTATCTATTACGCCGTGCGCTACGCATTCCCGCCGGATAAGATTAAATATCTTGCAATGTTGGCGTTTAAAGACGATTTTGACGAAGCTACCATTGACAAATGGCTTAAAAGCTTTTACAACAGGTTCTTTAAACAACAGTTTAAGCGTTCCTGTATGCCTGACGGGGTTAAGGTGGGTTCGGTTTCACTCTCACCCCGCGGGGATTGGCGTATGCCGTCCGACGCGGTAGCCAAGGTTTGGCTCGACTTATTGAAATAATGTATTCATTTTTTAACCTTATACAAGCGGTTGCGTTTTTGCGACCGCTTTTTTCAATATTATGATAACAAATTCTTTTATAACATTGACTTTTGCACCGCGTTAGTGTACAATATTAGGTAGATATAAACTACTTCTTTATTGAAGATTGTATATATTAAAACTTTATCAGGAGGCTGAAATGAGCTTATTAACATTTAGCAGCCTGTTTCTTGATACGAACGTGCCGGCAATCGTGTTAGGCGTAGTGCTTGGCGTGGTCGTTTGTCTTGCCGTATTGGCGTTTTTCTTGGGCGGAAAGCTCAAAGAAAAGAGCATAGAAAAAGAGTTAGGCACAGTTAGGGCTAGAGCTGACAAATTTATTGAGGACGCAAAGCGCGAGTGCGAAAACATTAAAAGTAAAGGCGAACTTGAGGCACAGAAACAGAAACTGCAAAGACAGGAAGAATACGAGCGTTGGAGAGACGAGAAGAAGCAGGAACTGCAAAAGCAGGAGCAAAGATTAATTCAAAAAGAAGAAAATCTTGATAAAAAAGACGAATCTCTTCAAAAACAGCTCAATGCAATCGAACAACAGAAAAAAGAACTTGCTAACAAAGAAAACGAAGTAAAAAAGACACAGGAAAAGGTAACACACCAGCACGAACTTATGGTGCAGGAGCTTGAAAAAGTAGCTCAGCTCACTAAGGACGAAGCAAAGAAAATACTTGCAGACGAAATTTTGGACGAAACCCGCCACGACGTTGCGTTGCAAGTAAGAAATATAGAAGCTACCGCAAAGGAAGAAGCTTCTACTGAAGCTAAAAAGATAATAGCACTTGCCGTACAGCGTTGCGCGGCGGACCACGCTTCCGAAATTACCGTTTCGGTCGTTCCCCTTCCCAGCGACGATATGAAAGCAAGGCTTATCGGCAGAGAGGGCAGAAATATCCGTGCAATTGAAAACGCTACGGGAATTGAGCTTATTATCGACGACACGCCGGAGGTTGTAATTCTTTCGGGATTTGACCCCGTAAGGCGCGAAATTGCAAGACTTACCCTTGAAAAACTTATCTCGGACGGAAGAATACATCCCGCAAGGATAGAAGAAACCGTTGAAAAGGTAAGAAAGGAAATGGACCAGGAAATCAAACAGGCGGGCGAAAGCGCGATGTTTGACGTAGGTATATTCGGTATTCACCCCGAACTTATCAAGCTCCTCGGCAGATTAAAATACAGAACTAGTTACGGACAAAACGTCTATAAACACTCGATAGAGGTTGCCCAGCTTGCAGGTTTAATGGCACAGGAATTAGGACTTGACGTAAACCTTGCAAAGCGTGCGGGACTTCTGCACGACATAGGTAAAGCCGTTGACCACGAGCAGGAAGGCACGCACATTCAGCTTGGCGCAGACCTTGCCAAGAAGTACAGGGAAGGCGGAAACGTTATAAACGCCATTCAGGCTCACCACGGCGACGTAGAGCCTAAGACGATAGAAGCAGTCCTCGTTGCTGCGGCAGACGCTATATCTGGCGCAAGACCCGGTGCAAGAAGAGAAACCGGTACAAACTACGTTAAGAGGCTTGAAAAGCTTGAGGCAATTGCAGGCGACTTCAAGGGCGTGGACAAGTGTTACGCTATTCAGGCGGGCAGAGAGGTCCGCGTAATAGTAAAACCCGACCAGGTTGACGATGCGCAAACTCTGTTCCTTGCAAAGGACATTGCAAAGAAGATTGAAGCAGAGCTTGAATATCCCGGACAGATTAAGGTAAACGTAATCAGGGAATTCAGGGCTTCCGAATTTGCAAAATAAAAAAATAAAAGTCCGCTTTTTGGGCGGACTTTTTTAATGCAAAAAAATAGTCCCCGAATTTCGGGGACTTTATTTTATTTACTGAACAGATAATATATCGTTGAGAAGATAGGTATATTCAATACGACTAGGCTGGGAATTATTATCAGTGATAACACGCTACTTGCTATTGAAAACTTAACGTCAAACAATATAGAGGCTACAAAGATAATAAGTATCAGTATTATTGCAAGTACTACCGAAGCCGTTAAATAGGAGTGAGAGGTGGGCTTTCTCGTACTCTTGCCGAAGTCAGTCGTTGTAAGTATACCGAATATTGCAAGCTGTGCAACGGCTATTGCAAGAATTACGAAGGGATAACCTACTCCAACGCCGAGAGACGTATGGAAGGCAAGACTTAATGCAAACTCAAACAACAGTATTACGGCAACGATTAAAGAACATTTAAAAAGCGTTATACCGCGATTGAACTTCTTTCTTCTTGAACCGCTTACAACGTATTCCGAAGAATTAACCGTCAAACCGTCTTTATTTGCCTTAACGCTTGCGTCCTCATAGCTGTCCTGAACGGGTACTTTTTGAATAGGGTTGACGGGTTCTGTCGGTTGATGGGGCTGAACCGTCTTTACAAAGAGGTTATTTATAAGGTTTTTATAATCGCGTTCGGTTTCGGGTTTGGTTATATAAATGAGCTTTTCGGTGTTTATGTTTTCCGAATAGGGAACAGGGGAAGCTTCCTCTTTTTCCGTTATTGGTTCGGATATAAGCTTTAAATAATTTTCGTGTATTCTC
>JAAUYS010000062.1 GCA_014804995.1 Clostridia bacterium | reverse complement strand
GCTGTGCTATGGCTTCGCCATAGCTTTGCGCGCGCTTTTTCTGGGGATTCGGAGGTGCGACTTTAGTCGCACCTCCATTTGTCATGTTGAGCGTTAGCGAAACATCTCTATTTGTCATTGCGAGCTCGCGTGAGTGAGCGCGGCAATCAACCGTGTGCGAAGCTAGAATCATGAGGATTCCACGCCGTTTACTTGCTTCAGCTATCGCCTCGCAATGACCCCAAAAACGTCATTGCACCCAAGCCAAAACATGACGCGCAACAAGCACGCAGCGCTAGCCCCTTAAGGCACATTTTACATGGTTTTGGATAGAATCGATGCGTTTTAGATTATAAGGAGGAAACGATGAGAGAGGTGCAATACGAAGACATCAAATCTGCTGTTGCAAAGCTTGCGATTGACGCGTGCTGTATTCAGACGCCCGACATCAAGGCGGCTTTTGCGGGCGCGAAAAAGACCGAGCAATCGGCTTTGGGGCAGAATATCTTGGACACATTGATAGAGAATGGCAAGATTGCGCAAAACAATATGATGCCAATCTGCCAAGACACGGGCATGACGGTGGTTTTTGTCGAGATTGGGCAAGATGTGCATATCGTGGGCGGCTATATCGAGGACGCGATTAACGAGGGCATTAAAAAGGGCTACACAGAGGGCTATTTGCGCAAGTCTGTTGTCGAAGAGCCGCTGTATGAGCGCAAAAACACGACAAACAACTCGCCTGCGGTGATTCACACACGCATCGTCAAGGGCGACAAGCTGCATCTCAAAGTCTGCCCCAAAGGCTTTGGGAGCGAGAACAAGAGCGTGCTCAAAATGCTCGTCCCTGCTGACGGAATCGAGGGCGTGAAAAAGGTCTTCACCGAAGCCGTCAAGCTCGCTGGACCAAACGCCTGCCCTCCAATGGTGATTGGCGTGGGAATCGGCGGCACAATGGAAAAAGCCGCGATTCTCGCCAAGCAAGCGGCGGTGCGCGAGATTGATTCGAAAAACCCCGACCCACGTTATGCGAAGCTCGAGGAGGAATTGCTCGAAATCGCGAACAAAACGGGCGTTGGACCACAAGGGCTCGGCGGGACAACCACCGCGTTTACCGTGAATGTGGAATGGTATCCTACGCACATTGCGGGGCTTCCTGTGTCTGTGAATATCAACTGCCACGCGGCGCGACACGCCGATATTGAGCTATAAGGAGGGAAAGATGTCAGAACCAAAGAAAATCACAGCACCTTTGAGTAAAGAAGTGGCAAAGAGCCTCAAGGCGGGCGAGAGCGTGCTCATTAGCGGCACGATTCTTTGCGCGCGTGATGCGGCGCACAAGGCTTTGACAGAGGCGCTTGCACGCGGCGAGAAGCTCCCTGTGGATTTGGCGGGCGAGACGATTTATTATCTCGGACCAACGCCTGCGAAGCCGGGCAACGCGATTGGCAGCGCGGGACCAACCACGAGCGGGCGCATGGACAAATACACGCCGACAATCATCGAGCAAGGAATCCACGGAATGATTGGCAAGGGCTACCGAAGCAAGGAAGTCATCGATTCTATGGTGAAGCATAGCGTGGTGTATATGGTTGCTGTGGGCGGCGCGGCGGCGCTCATCTCGAAATGTATCACCAAATACGAGGTGTTGGCGTATCCCGAGCTTGGACCCGAGGCGGTGGCGCGGCTCACGATTGAGAACTTCCCCGCGATTGTCGCGATTGACGCGCAAGGCAACAACTATTACGAGGTTGGGCAAGCGCCGTATAAGAAAATTTAACCCGCTTTCTTTCTGTTTTTTATAGATTCCCTTTGGGGAATCTATAAAGGCTACTTTGAATTGAAATTTTTAATGATGTTGCATTGAGAGTTTTGGCAGAAAATGAGACACAAGGGCGGTAAAGCACCGCCGTGAATGCGTGAATATTGTAGCTTGTTTTTGCTTAATTATTGCTTATGATTTTGTCATCTGTATCAATTATGGAGTGGGCTAAGATTTTTGGATAATAAAAATGGATATACAAAAACAGATTCAATTTTTTTCACTCAAAAGATTGCAAAGTTATCAGGATATTTCAGAACATTATGCAAATTTTTTACTTATTAGAGATTTGAGCATAAAGATTGGCATTTTAGAAATTGTTACGCGCAATAAAATAGCTCGATTGCTTGGCATTACAGATGATACATTTATATCAAGCCAAACATTAGGGTTTTGGTGTGAAAGCATATCACAACATAAAATTCATAATGAGCTTTTAAATATGGAGCATAACAATAAAAAAAAATATTCAAGGTTCAACAAAAAAGATAAGATGAGAAATTACCAAAGAGTAGAGGTGGCTTATTCGCTCTTTCGTACTCTTCGCAATCGCGCTTTTCATTTTGAGAATCTCTATAAACAAAACCAAAATGCCACGCCTAGACTTTCCACATGTATGACTTTTGGTCGCACAAAAGTTATTGTTGGTATAGAGACAGATAGAATGGAAAGCTTTTTAGATGATATGCTTGATAGTTTTGATAGTAAACTACGAGAATACGCACAAGGGCGATAAATGATAATAAATCTATTAGGATTCTGTTCTTAATCTTCTCATTACTCAAAAGAATCAATCTTTATTTCAAGCTACTCTCCAAGTTTTTTGTAGATTTTCTTTGAAGGTTCTATAAAAAAGTCAAGCGCTTGCTATTTATGACAAGATTACACTAATAATTAAAATAGACGCTATTATGCTACTGCCCTATGCAATCTCAAAGCCCCCGATAAGCCCGCAATGCCCAAGATTGCGGTGCTTTGCAATAGCTTGCGTCTTTGTTTGTCCATTGTTCTCCTTTGTGAAAAGATGTGCGCATATTATAAGGCATAACACCTAGTGTTTGTCAAGGGGGACGGGGATAGAATCTGCGAATTGATGAAAGCGTTTAATTATGGAGCGTATTGAAGTTGTTTGTTGATAACTATTTTTTCTATGAGCAATATAAAAAGCACAGATAACAAGTTTCTCATCGAGAATCTTACAAATAATGCGATAGTCTCCAACGCGATACCGCCAAAATCCCGACAAATTTCCAAGGAGTGGCTTTCCTCTGCTGCGTGGATTCTCTAGGGATTGCAATGCGTCTGTAAAACTTTTAATGCGCTTTTGAATAGAAATATCTAGCTCGCAAAATTGCTTATGTGCTGTTTCGAAATATACAAATCGCATTAGATTCCCAATTGCCAATAAAGCTCATCGGCGTCTATGCCTTCATCTCCATTGAGCCTGTCTTTGCGCCCCTCTAATGCAATGGCTAAATTATATAGCTTATAATGATTTTTTATATCTTCTCTACTCTGGATTGAATTTATCAGTAATTGACTTTTGTTGTCAGATTTCACTAGGAGTTTAACGAATAAACAGAGAGTTTCTTGTTGCTTATTGGATAGTTGTGAAATTTGACTTTTATCGAAACTATTTAGAAATGTGTAATATTTTCCCAATAAGCCAACAAGACAATCTGATATTTGAATAAATGGTTCATCTTTAGAATCGGTAAATCTATATTCTATTTTTTCGCTTACATGCAAAAAATATTCATCTAACAATTTCTCAATATTATATTCATTATCAAAAATATGTTGAGCGTAAAGAAAACGGACGATTTGACTAATATAAAGATGGGAGTAATCATCAATAATTATTTTTTTCTCATTTCCTTGCAAAAATACAAGTTCTTTTTGTTTTTCTGCCTTTCTTAATACTTTGCTAAGACTCTTCAATTTCCAAGAATTTCCCTTAGTATAACTTAAAATACATTTATAAAATTCTTTAATATTTTCATGGGCAATATTGGGATAATCATAACGTAAAAGCAACCTATAAAAATCTCCATAATGATTTCGTGCTATTTTGTATAATTCATTTGTCATAACATCTTTAAATTTTCTGACATTGCTATAATCATATTTTCTAGCAATGATTTCAATATTATCTATAGGTATAGTTTCAATTATATCAATAATAGCATCATATAAATGATTCAAATTCAAATAATGAACGTATAAATCACTATCATAAAGCCACCGTAAAAATATAGATACTTTATCGCTATTTAAACAATCTAAAAAGGAAGTTGTATTACTTATATGTTTAAATTTGATTTCTTTAATAGTTTTTTGTAATTTCAGTTGATTTTTTAAGTCTTCTATATCACTAGCTGAAGTGTCTCCAAAATGCATTACACCACCTAAAATAAAATTTTTATCTACTGGTGCATTGAAATCATTTTCTCGTAGCCAAAATTTACGTGGATTATTAGATTCATCATAGTAAAACGTACATTTTTGATTATCAAATATACTTAATTCGCTAGTTATATCCTGATAATCAATATTTAGTATATGATTGCGCGCCTCGCTTAAATCTATATCATATTTGTTATGTTCCAGCTCTTCGCAATTTTGACTACTATCAATAAATTCATTTTCGCCATAATCAATACTCCCGTAAGAATTCATGTCTTTTTTATAGCTCTCAAAATCCTTAAACTTTTCCACTTTTCCCTGCCTTACTTCTTTGATTGTTCGCTTAAGCGATTCGCTCAATTTTTTATCTTGCTTAATCGTCAACTTTGCCCCCGATGCCTTAGCCATATTTTTAAAAGCCTTGATTAAATCCTTATTGGCATTTTCCACGCTTAAATTTACAGTCATTGATTGCCTCCTTATTCAAGATTATTTGGATTCCACAATCTTAATCTCTTCATCTGTGAGATTATAGAGTTGATACACTAAAGAATCAATTTCAGATTCTAGGGTGCTTGTGTCGAGTATTTTGTCATGTTGAGGGCGTATGCCCGAAACATCTCTTTTGGAATCTCTTGATTTTTTACCTAGAGATTCTTCACCTGCTGATGCAGGTTCAGAATGACAATCAGAATCTTGTTTGTCATGTTGAGCTTTCATAGAAAGCGAAACATCTTTGTTGTTTTGCAGAGATTCTTCGCTACGCTCAGAATGACAATTTGCCTTGATTGCTAGAATCTCATCGACTAAAGCGATGATTCTATTGGCGATTTTTTGGTTTGATTTGGTGATTTTTGGGATAGGGATTCTTTTTGCCATTTCATTAGAAAATTGAAAG
>JAAUYS010000061.1 GCA_014804995.1 Clostridia bacterium | reverse complement strand
GACGAACCGATCACGTTGCAGATGCCGTAGACGAACGCACCCTCCTCATGGGCCTTCTTGATGGCGGCGAGGGTATCGGCCGTCTCTCCGCTCTGCGATATGGCTATCACGATATCATCGGGTGTGAGAAGGGTCTTGCCATAGCGGAACTCACTCGCGTACTCCACCGTGACCGGGATACCGGCCAACTCCTGGAAGAGACGCTTACCGATCAGTGAGGCATGCCATGAGGTGCCGCACGCAACAATAACGATACGGTTTACATTAAGCCATTTCTCGCGGTTATGCTCCACCCCGTTCAGGAATATCTTCTGATTGTCGCTGTATACACGTCCACGTATGCAGTCGCGGATGGTGTTAGGCTGCTCCATGATCTCCTTGAGCATGAAATGGGGATAGCCACCCTTCTCCAGCTGGGAAATGGTCAGCTCCAGTTCCTGCACCGCTATCGGCGCGGGAGTGTTCTCAAGGGTGTAGACCCTCAGCTCCTCACCACGTCTGATCACAGCCATCTCATCATCGTTGAGATAGACTATCCTGTTGGTATATTCGATTATGGGAGATGCATCCGAGCCGAGGAAGAACTCATCCTCACCGATGCCGATAGCAAGCGGAGAACTCTTGCGGGCGGCTATCAGAGTATCAGGCGATTCTATGTCAATTACCGCTAGAGCATAAGCGCCCACCACCTTGTTGAGGGCAAGCCTGACGGCCTCCTGTGTTGAACAGTCGTTGACAGTCTGCATATACTCAATAAGTACGGCAAGCACCTCTGTATCCGTCTCGCTGTAGAAGGTATAGCCATGTTCGAGAAGAGCCCTCTTCAGCACGTCATAGTTCTCGATGGTACCATTATGTACCACCGCTATCCTACCGTTATTGCTCAGATGCGGATGCGAGTTGATGTCGTTCGGCTCCCCGTGGGTAGCCCAGCGCGTATGGGCGATACCGATGGTACCTGCCACATCCCTTGATTCGCAGAACTTCTCCAGATGGCTCACCTTACCGTGCGCCTTATAGATATTGAGTCTTCCCTCAGGGTCAATGAGCGCGACCCCGGCAGAGTCATAACCCCTGTATTCCAGTCGATGCAAGCCCCCGATCAGAATCGGATAAGCATCCCTCTCCCCTATATAACCTACTATTCCACACATATCTATATCACATTAATAGGGTCCTTTGAGCAACCGTACTATCATTCGATTAGCCACCTATGCTATTTTTAAGTAATTCTTCAAGGTGATCCATACACTTCCCAAGCGTATAGTTCTCCTCACAATATCTTTTGCCGTTATTTCCGTATCTCCGCAACTCGGATTCCGGCAACGCTGCAATCTTTCGAAGCTGTTCGGCCAACGCATGGCTGTTCTCGGCCTCCACACTCCAGCCACACTCAGCCTCCCTTACAACATCCGCTCCCTCTCCGTTCATCATGGCTATAACCGGCTTTCCGGCCGACATATAGGCCTGCAGTTTGGCAGGTACGGTCAGCTTGAAGATAGGCTCATCCTTGAGGGCAAGCAGTAAGAGATCGGCTTTTTCAAAGAACCTCGGCATTGCCTCCAATGGGAAACGGCCAAGAAAACATACATTGTCAAGCCCATGCTCCCGTACATATTCCTCGGCCCACGGTCTCTTCCTGCCGTCACCTACAAATATAAGATTTATACCCTCCCCCTTCAGCTCTTTGGCAGCCTCAAGGATGTGGGGCATATCCTGCGCATCACCGATATTGCCGGCAAACAACACGTTGAAGCCCTCCGGGAAGTTTGGAATATCCACCCGATTTCCAGAATCTGCCAATGCCGCATCTACCCAGTTGGGGAAGTATTCTATACGCCTGTCATAATCCCCCATCCTGTTGATCGATTTCCTGAAACCCTTGGAACTGATAAGAATCCTGTCGCTGTGTCTGTAGAGCTTGTTTGTAAGTCGGCCCAATGCCCCTATGATCCATTTGTTCTTGATGCCGCTGGCCGCCGACACGCTCTCCGGCCAAAGGTCGAGCACCCAGAACAGCATCGGTATCTTCTGAAGCCTCTTGACTATCATACCCGGAATCCCGATCATGACGGGGGATGTCTCATGCACCAGCACGACGTCAAACCTCCTCCTGAGTCCAAGCCATAGACCACGGAGGGATGAGAATAATGTATGGGTGAAATAATTCGGGATAAGCCATTTCGCAGAGCCATTCCTTCGCGGTGTGACAAGCGTGCGGATCACCTCCACCCCATTGATTTTCTCATGTCTCCTCTTGAATATTCCGTAGCCGTCGTAATACCGTCCTTGGGGATAGTCGGGGATAGGGGCTAAAACAGTAACGGCATGGCCTCGGGCTGCAAGCTCGAATGCCATGTCGTTTGCCTTGAAATTCTCCGGATGGAAATGGGAGGTTACAAGAAGTATCTTCATATTCAGTATTTACGCCATACCATTTTGTCGACCACGCCGGTATAAGATTGTATAAGCTTGACGATCTTGTCGGAGACGTTCTCATCAACATAGTTGGGAACCGGCAACCCGCAATGCCCGTTGCGGTTCATCTCCACTGCCACATCAACAGCCTGAAGCAATGATCTCTCATCTATGCCGGCAAGTATGAAGTCACCCTTGTCAAGCGCCTCCGGACGTTCGGTGGATGTGCGTATGCACACCGCTGCTATCGGTTTGCCGATCGATAGGAAGAAGGATGATTCCTCGGGCAAAGTGCCTGAGTCGCTCACCACAGCGAATGCGTTCATCTGGAGATGATTGTAGTCATGGAAGCCGAGAGGTTCATGAGCGATAACCCGTGAATCGAGTTGAAAACCGCTTCCTTCCAACCGCTTACGCGACCTTGGATGACAGCTGTAGAGCACCGGCATATCATATTTGGCGGCCATGGCGTTGATGGCCGAGAAGAGGGAGTTGAAGTTTCTCTCCGTGTCGATGTTCTCCTCTCTGTGGGCCGACAGTAGGATATACCTCCCTTTCTCAAGACCGAGACGGCTCAGGATGTCGCTCGCCTCTATCTCCTTCAGATTGTTGTGGAGCACCTCCGCCATCGGCGAGCCGCTCACGTATGTGCGCTGAGGAGCTACTCCCGAGGCATTGAGGTAGCGGCGCGCATGCTCCGAATAGCAGATGTTGACATCCGAGATGATATCCACAATCCTGCGGTTGGTCTCCTCGGGAAGACACTCGTCGAAACAGCGGTTGCCGGCCTCCATATGGAAGATGGGGATATGCAGTCGTTTTGCGCCTATTACGCTGAGGCAGGAGTTGGTGTCGCCGAGCACGAGTACAGCATCCGGCCTTATGCTCTCCATCAGCGTGTAGCTCTCCGAGATGATGTTGCCCATAGTCTCGCCGAGATTGCTGCCGACAGCATCCATATAGACCTCCGGATCAGCGAGCCTCAGGTCGCGGAAGAAGATACCGTTGAGGTTGTAGTCATAGTTCTGGCCTGTATGGGCCAGAATAGTGTCGAAATAGAGGCGGCACTTGTTTATCACCGCAGCAAGACGGATTATCTCGGGACGGGTACCGACGATGATGAGCAGTTTCAGGCGCCCGTCGTTCCTGAAGGATACGTTGTATTTCATTTTTCTACCGGTTCAAAGAATGTGTCTGGATGGTTGGGGTCGAACGGTTCGTTACACCATATTAGGGTGACGAGATCCTCTGAGTCAGACAGGTTGATGATGTTGTGGGTGTAGCCGGGAATCATCTCCAGCACCTGCAGATGGTCGCCGGAAACCTCGAAGTTTATGACCTCCTCATCACCCACCCTGCGCAACTGTATGAGTCCGTGTCCCTTCACCACCACGAATTTCTCGTTTTTGGTATGATGCCAGTGCTGTCCTTTAGTTATGCCCGGACGTGAGATGTTGACCGAGAACTGACCCGCATTTGCCGTGCGGACAATCTCAGTGAACGAGCCACGGTCGTCGCAGTTCATCTTCAGATCATATATCATCCTCTCCTTTGGGAAATAGCTCAGATAGGTGGAGTAGAGTTTCTTCTCGAATCCATCCTCTGTCAGATCAGGCACACCGAGGGTACGGGGCATATCGTGGAAGCGGTTGAGCATCTCCACAATCTCACCGAGTCTCACCTTGTGTGTGACAGGAACGGCGCAGTAACGACCCCTCTCCGAGAGGATGGTCTCAACGCCATCGAATTCACATCTGTGCTCTTTCCCCTGCAATGCAAGGATCATCTCCTCCACCAGATCGTCAATATAAAGCAATTCAAGTTCTACGGAAGGATCATTGACACTGACAGGAAGTCCGTTGGCAATGTTGTTGCAGAAAGTGGCTACTGCCGAATTGTAGTTGGGACGGCACCATTTGCCGAAGAGATTTGGGAAACGGTACACAAGCACCTTTGCACCCGTGCGGGCTGCATAATCGAAGAAGAGCTCCTCACCCGCTTTCTTGCTCTCGCCGTAGGGATGTCCGGCATATCTGCCAAGCAGTGTAGCCTGAATCGAGCTGCTCAACATGACCGGACAGCGGTTGCCGTGTCGCTCCAACGTCTCGAGAAGCGTCGAGGCAAAACCGAAATTCCCTTTACGGAAATCCTCCGGATTCTCGGGACGGTTTACACCCGCAAGGTTGAACACGAAATCGGCCTCACGGCAATAACGGCCAAGCTCCTCCGGAGTAGAGTCGATATCATACTCAAACACTTCGGTTATATCCACGGGATAGTTTCTGGCCTTACCATCCCTTATATTCCTCAGCTGAGCGCAGAGGTTCCTGCCTACGAACCCCCGGGCACCTGTTACAAGCACTTTCATATGTTAAGGATATCTTCTTCTGTGAGCGGAGCGTACGGACCATCCTTCGCCTCAAAGATGACGGTTCCGGATTCGAGCGACTCAATGCGGTGCCACGTACCCATCGGGATATCGCATCCCCGGCACTCCCCGTCGGCATCCATAAGTATACGTTCGGTCTCGTATCCCGCATAGTCATAGAAAATCTCAACCGCCTTTCCGCGCAGGATTATGCAGGTCTCGGAAGAGAACCTGTGGCGATGGACCGGCAGGACTGTTCCCGGTTCAAGGGCGTTGAGCATGCGCTGCGATGAATCATTCTCCGAGTTGCGCATATCGCAGTGCATCCTGCGTCGTAGATGACCCTGCGCCCATAGCGTAAGGGTATCAAGCACACCCTTATTTATCTTGGTGACATCAAGCTCTTTCATTACTCGCTCCTAATCTCCCGTTTGGTATCTGCATCTATCATACCGAGATCGGCCTGTACGAAGCGGAGTCGCATCAGTTGCTCTTTCATACCCTCCACATCAAGACGGCGGGTGTTATGGCTGTGGTAATCCTCTATCCGGCTCACCTCCTCGCTTCCTTCGGTGAAGAACTTGTCATAGTTAAGGTCGCGGGTGTCGCAAGGTATACGGTAGTAGTTACCCATGTCAATTGCCTTGGCCATCTCCTCGCGAGTCACGAGGGTCTCGTAAAGCTTCTCACCGTGACGTGTGCCGATCACCTTAACCTCGGTCTCTCCATATTTGGGGTCAACCTGTGAATAGATCTGTTTCAGAGCTTCAGCAAGGGTCGCCAAGGTGGCCGCCGGAGCTTTCTGTACGAAGAGATCACCGTTGTGACCGTGTGTGAAGGCATACACCACCAGATCCACGGCATCATCGAGCGTCATCATGAAGCGCGTCATCTCCGGATCTGTTATCGTGATCGGTTTGCCGTCCATGATCTGCTCCACCCAGAGAGGTATTACCGAACCGCGACTCGCCATGACGTTACCGTAGCGGGTGCAGCAGATAGTGGTTGGAGCACCTTCGCCGAGCTCACGCCCCTTGGCGATCGCCACCTTCTCCATCAGAGCCTTCGAGATACCCATTGCGTTGATGGGATAAGCTGCCTTATCGGTGGAGAGCACCACTACATTCTTAACCCCGTTCTCTATGGCGGAGAGCAGCACATTGTTGGTGCCCTCGACATTCGTACGTGTAGCCTCCATCGGGAAGAACTCACAACTCGGCACCTGTTTGAGGGCAGCCGCGGAGAACACATAGTCGACACCGCGCATCGCTATATCGACTGACTCCTTGTTGCGGACATCACCGATGAAATACTTCACTTTGGGGTTCTGAAGCCTGTGGCGCATGTCATCCTGTTTCTTCTCGTCACGGCTCAGAATACGGATCTCCTTGATATCGGAGTCCAGAAAGCGGCGGAGCACGGCATTCCCGAATGAACCCGTTCCACCCGTTATCAATAGAACTTTATCCTTAAATACAGACATATGAGGATTTTTTATACTCTAAGATACTATCGCACAGAACTGACACTTTCATACAGTTCTATGTATTTTTTATACTGCTTATTGCAATCGAAATACTTCTCGGCTCTTTCACGGCAGAATGGCCGATAGTGTTCTCTATTTTCACATACTTTCTTGACGGCCTCAGCAAGATCCATAACGGAACCATAAGGTACGACTACTCCTGTATTCACATCAATAGCTTCCGGAGAACCACCTGTACGGTAAGTGACAACCGGAGTTCCACAAGCCAACGCCTCAATATTGGTGGTCGGGAAAGTATCTTCAAGAGTTGGATTGACAAACACATCTGCAGAGGCATATAAATCAACCATCTGCTGAATATTCTCAGTACGAGTTATGCCTCTTATTCCGGATGGGAGGGAATCAATTTGATCCTGCGTTAGACCAACTAAAACAATCTCATAATTCTTTGGTAAAAGTGAGCGTAAGTGTATAAAATCTGCTAATCCTTTTCGATCATTCCATACTGATGCTACTCCTAAAATCCTATAATATCCCTTTTCTGTTTGAGAATTAGATCCCTGACTATTAAAAACACTTAGATCAATGCCATTATGAATAGTGTTGATTGGATAACCTTTAAAAAATGATTTTGACACCATCTCACTCAACCAATTGGATACAGGGACAATTGTGAGGTTGCGCAATCCCAAGAAAGCATTTTTCTTATCTATATAATTTTGTCTACTTCGGTCAATTATCAACGATTTGGGATAACTACCCTTTTCAGGACAATCAAAACACCCAGATTTCCATTTATCACATCTTGCAAAAACAAAATGTGAACAATGTCCGGTAAAAGTCCAACAGTCATGAAGTGTCCACACTACCGGTCTACCATATTCCTTTAGAAACTCAAATAACAGATAATAGTTAATATAGTAACCATGTATATTGTGCAAATGAATAATATCAGGCTGAATCTCCTTTACCTTCTGTATAAATTCCTTAGTAGCTTTCTTGGAAGCCAAGCCATGATTATCAAATATCCGAGTTTGAAGCCCATGAAGTTTCATGTCCCAATCCGACCCTATCCGAATCAAATTGGATGCACTGGATGGGTTCCCTCGTCCATAAGCTATCCAACTCTCCCATCCTGCCTCAATAGCAAGCTTACCAATATCCTCAGCAATCTTACCGGTAGAACCCCAGTTGGCCGTAACATTAATCTGCAATAACTTCATCTATAAATCCCTTATCTTGACTGAGAATTGATTACAGTCTTCAAGACATTAAGCTGATACTCAGGAGTCCACTTCGTATCAATCTCCTGATAGCAATTCCTTCGTACCATATCTCTATCTTCCTTATGCTTCTGACACCATCGTTCAATTTCTTCTGAGAGAGATTCAACACTATTCCTCTTGAAGAAACAACCTGTCTTTCCCGGAACAATCGCTTCAAACTCTGGCATTTGCCAAGGGAAATCATCATGTGTAAGAACAGGAGTTCCGAATACCATTGAATGCATAGCCGTCAATCCTACATTTCCGGGAGCCACACACAGATCAGCATCATAAATTAACTGGGCATTTTGATGATCATCATAACAAGGCCCATAAAACCATACTGAATGTGACAATCCCAATTTATGTGTTAGCTCCTCTAAATGATCTTTATCCTCGCCAGATCCAATAAGAATTAAATTGTAATCACTACCTTTACGCTTTAAGTCAGCCATAGCCTCCAAAAGCATTTCAAGCTTCTTGACCTTTGTAAGACGACCTATAAAAATCAGTGTAGGATTTTGGTTTTTAAAATGATTGATATAAATATCTGAGGTGGCTAACAATTCTCTAAGTGTCTTTTGATACGAATGATTTAACGAATTATGAATTGGTAGTATCTTATCAGGATTAAATCCTTGTGCGATCCCAACCTCTCGAGCATAATCTCCATATGTCAGCACCTTATCCGACATGCTGAAGAACAATTTCTTTATCCATTTCTTCAGACTTCCTTCCCTACCATACCATCCATGAGTCCATAGATAGACCCTTTTATGAGGATATAACAACTTATGCTGTAAAAGAATCCACCAAGTAGATAGGCAATAGAACTCTCCTGTCATCAGATAAGTGGAATACTCATCTTTCCGAATCAGTTTACCCACACCCGTTTGCCAATACCAGTTCCCCTTCAATCGCTTATTCTTAACCCAATGAACCGACTTAAGCGCATCCTCCGAAATCCCTTTTATATCTGTATCATTCCTTCCAATATACCAATCACACTCCCACTCCTGATCAATCAGCTTATAAATTGACTCCCGATACAGAGCAGCTAAGTTAAATATATTACAAATTCTTCCCGAGTCAAACATAATAGTTAAAGATATAGTTGCAATTAGTCTCCAAGATTAAATATCTTGAGTAGCTGTCCGTATCTGTCCAATTGGGTCAAGACAGTAGATTTTGTGCAAAAATCGTATGTCATGAAGTCAGAGTGCCGACTTACCGGACTGATTTTTGCATTTTGATTTAGTATTTTTTAACTTTGGGGTTCAAGCCGGAAGGCTGATGGTTGCTGGAAGCAGGTTCTCATAGTCGGTTCTTCCACTACACACCGCCTCAAAGAAAAAAGAGGTGAAGTACTTCACGATGCTGATTCCCTCAAGCTCGCTTGTCTCAACAAATGATCTCAGTATCGCACAGACTTTCGCACCTCGGTACGAGCCGGTATGAAGAGATGTCTTGCGGTGGAGTGCGCATGGATGGGTTTTTAGCGTTGCATGCAGTTCGTCAAGCTTGTCAAGCGTGCGGAATAGCGTCTCTCTGATTTCCTCCGGTGTCATATACGGTATCGCGTTGCGGAGTTCGTCGGTAAGAGACGTTCACGGTATTCCATGTTTTTACTTGACAACTGCATCCCGTTGCTCATGTGGGTGTGGAGCATGATCCTTACCTTCTCTTTCCCTAATGGGGCCGTTCCTGCTGAAGGAGCGGCATCATTCGATGCTGGCTTAGCCATCCGGACCTGATCCTTATTGACTGACGTATCAGCCTCTTCCGGAAGGTCGGTCACTGTGATGTGGTGCACGTCCGAAAAATGACGGCGGAGCTTGAGATACTTCTCAAAGGCCTTGTAGAGCACGTTGTGGATAGAGCAGAAGGCCTGCATCGACAGGTTCTTCAATACGCCCTCATTCTTGTACTGCCACCACTATTTTTTCCATTTCTTCGTTTGAAATCATTGTTTTTGGTGATTGTGTTACGTCTACAAAGTTACAAACGCATTATAAATCACCAAAATGACCTAATTGGACAGTCGTACATTTGTACGGTTAAAAGTTTTTGAATAAATTTATCTTAAATTTTCAGGATATTCAAGCATGGAATAAGGCAGATCTACTGTAGGCAAAAACCATAGAGAACGATACGCCCCCATGCTTTTACATCTAAAGACTGGATAGTTCGTTGGGGCAGAATG
>JAAUYS010000060.1 GCA_014804995.1 Clostridia bacterium | reverse complement strand
TGCATGATCATAGTGTCGTCGAGTCTGTTGTCGTGCAGCCAGTTGATTACGCCGTCGTATGCCGGTACGAGTCTTATAGCGAGGTTTTGTACTTCCGGATAATCGTTGGATGCGCCGCACCAGGTTGCGCCCCATCGGCATTTCGACCGGGCGATCAGGACGTTCTTGTTCTTGGGGAAGGTGCCCGACTTCGTCAACGGCAGATATTCGAAGATATCGATGCCAGAGTTTGGGGACACGATGCGATCCGCGAGGTCGCATAACCTGTCAGCCTCGGTTTGCCATGCGTCGGGATCGATGTTCTTGTCGTTGAATTCGTTCTTGATATTGATGGCCTCTTGCTTGATTTTGGTGCGGATGTCGGTGAGGTTGTCGTCGAGTACCATAATCGTCAGCTTGCCGTTGGATACGATACGGCCGTTAGGCAGTGTGTTGTAAGTTAAATTGGGCATGTCGGTGGGTCTCCTTTACGTGATGTATGGTCGTTTTTTAAATGGGAATTGACCTGGGTCCATCAGGCGATTCATCGTCGATATATTCGACACAGCCTTCGTGGTTCTCGAAGTTGGTAACGACACAGTCCTTACAGAAGATTTGGTCGCAGCATGGGCATTGCGCGAAGTATTCGTCGATGCCGATGGTCTTTCCGCATATGGAGCACGTGGGGGTCTCGGGGCCGTAGGCATTGAGCATCATGCGGGTGATGATATGATCTGGGTCGGTAGGCGACGTGATGGTCTTTTGGAATGGGAGTCTGTTTATGGTTTTAGTCATGTTTGCTTTCTCCGTTCTGTGGTTCGACCTTTTGTCTGTAGTCCTCGCACCAGTCGAGGTATTTCTTGATTTCGGTCTCGTAGCCCATGCCCTGGGTGAAGAAATACTTGTGGTCCTTGAGCTCCGGAGGCATGCCGTCGAAGTACGGGTCGAAGTTGTATGGACACTTGTGGCTGAAGACGTCCGATACACCGCCTCTGCCGAGCTTGGACGCGCTCTTGTATGATTCGTCCTGAAGGAAACTGGGAACAGGTAGATTTCCAGTAACATCAACGTCCTGCATCGCGCCGGCCAATGCCTTGGATGCGGAGTTGGACTTTGGCGAAGTAGCATTGTAAATTGTAGACATGGCCAGGGCGCTGGTACATTCAGGCATGCCAACTCGTTCGACAGCCAGGAACGCGGCAATGGCAATCAGAAACGCTTGCGGGTTCGCGAGGCCGATGTCACACGAGGCATCTACGATGAGCCGCCGGGCGATGTATTTCGGGTCCTCGCCGGCGGAGAGCATGCGGGCCAGGTAATACAGCGACGCGTCCACGTCCGAATGTTTCATGGATTCGATGTAGGCCGAGATGAAGTCGTAGTGGTTGTCGCCATTTTTATCAAAACGCATGATCTTCTTCTGGGTGCAGCTGGAGACGATGCCGTCCGTAATTACGATCACGTCCCTTTCGTCTGGTGCCGTGGTCTCGACCGCGAGTTCTAACGCGTTCAGGGCCTGTCGTATGTCCCCGTCCACGATGTGTGCGAGGTGCCGGATGGTGTCTTTGGACATGAGTACGGATTTCGTCCCGTAGCCGTTTTGAGTATTTTTGAGCGTACGCTCGATGGCGACGTATATCTCGTCCTCGGTCAGGGGCTTTAGCTCGAAGATCCTTGACCTGGAGAGCAGGGCGCCGTTGACCTCGAAGTAGGGGTTCTCGGTTGTGGCGCCGATTAGGACAATCGTACCGTTCTCGACGAAGGGGAGGAGGTAGTCCTGCTGGGCCTTGTTGAAGCGGTGTATCTCGTCGATGAACAGGATGGTCCCACGGTTTTCCGTATGCCATAATTCGATGGCATCGTCCGTGACCTTGCGCATGTCGGCCTTGCCGGCAGTAGTCGCGTTGATCTGGTGGAAGTCCTTGTTCGTGGTATTGGCGATAACGTTCGCTATGGTCGTCTTTCCCGTGCCTGGAGGGCCGTACAGTATAATCGAGTACAGTTGGTCGGCCTGTATCATGCGATATAGCAATGCTCCTGGGGCCAGGATATGGGACTGGCCTATGATTTCGTCAAGTCTTGCGGGCCGCATGCGGTTGGCCAACGGTGTTATTTTTGGCATGCGTCAGTCCTCGTTTCTCGTAGTGTCGATTCTTTCGACGTGGTAGCCCTTCTCGAATTGGCTGTGGATCCATTCGTTCACCGCGTGCTCGAACTCGACGTTGCTTTGCTCCGTGTACTGGATCATCAGGAGGGGCCGATCCTGTGGCGTGACAGCTCTTGCGATGAGGTAGGAGTCTTTGTTCTTTTTCAATGTAAGGTAGAACTGAGTCTTGCCGTACTGGTCCACGAGCGTGAGCGTAGTGACCTGGTTCGTGATGTCGACGATTTTGGATTCCGTCTTGATGATTTGTAGTGTCATTATTTGGATCCTTCTTTCAAGTTTTGTCGCGTGGCCATCTTTTCTCGCAGTATCTTCGGCCAGCTTTTGTTAGTACGTACAGTATGTCCTTACCCATGCGGTAGCATTCCATCGCACCAGCCATCAGGATGTGACCCATCGCGTCGGACAGGTCGTCCTTGGATAGACCGGTCGTCCGTAACAGTTCAGCATGCCGCATGTTCAGGTGTCCTTCGTGTCCATGCATGGCTTGCATGATTTTGTCGACGTTCTCGTCATGGCGATCCATGAGTTCGGTTACGTCCGCGTCCTTGCTTTCTTCGCGGATAAGTTGCTTGAAAACCTGCAGGATGCCCTGCATACGGCCGACCTGGCAGATGGTCCTTTCCCTTTCGTTGGTGTTACCTAACGTCCGTTCAGCGCGGGCGAAGGCCCGTTCCAATATATTCATAGCATCATGGAGTTCGTCACGTGGTGCGTCAGTCCATAGGTTTACGCACTTGTTCCTGTATTCTGTCACGTAATCCTGCATTTGTGAGGAGTCCTGTCTTTTTGCCGATTCCAGTAATTGTTCCGTTTCGATTCTCACGGTTCCGTTCCTTTCTATTATTTTCGATATATGTATGGGCCGGATGGCCCTTTTGTTAGTGGTGTTCCGTTGCGTTGGCATGGAACGCGCCGGCTTGCCACATCCTGAACAGGTTATGTGTCATGCGCAGTTCCTTGTCCGTGCAGGTGTTCTTGTCGTCCAGACGTATCTCGTACGGACGTTCATCAGCCGGATGCACGAACACGCGGTATCCGTCCTCGATCAACCGGGTACTGAGCAGGCCCATCTGGGTGGTCGCGATGCATGGCGTTCGTTTCTCGATTGCGTTCAGCGTTTCGTACCAGCCATGGCAAGGTATGACGCTTTGTGTCATGTCGGTGTCTTTTTCGAAAAAATGTATTTCCATGCTACTTACTCCTGGTTTATCAGCAACTCGCGCATTTCGTCTTCGGAATTGATGGCCAGCTTGACTTTGTCGCAGGCGTACTTGCCGTGTTGCCAGATTTCCATGTATTCCTCGAGCGCATTGTTCAGGTTCACGGTGTGCAGGATGATTTCGACGTCGGGCGCCGTCATCGCGAGGGTGGAAACATCTTCCGTAGAAGAGGTCCATTCGTCTATGGCCCCGACGTCGGGGTCAATCTGGAACGTACGGGTGACAGGCCCGTCGTAATCAGGGTCGTCCAGGAAATAATGGGGGACAAGTTCTTCGGGTACGTCCGGACAGTTCCTGAAGCGTTCCGTAAGCTTGTCGACGTCGGCCTTGGGGCCTGTCAGGGACATGTAGTAACTGTATTTGTCATACATATTTTAGTCATTTCCTTTCATGGTATGCGGAATACCTCGCTTATGCCGATTGGCCGTATTTCCTTGCCTGTGGCATCCTTTAGATCCTCGATCACTTCGGAGAACACCTTTTCGGCCGTCTCGCCGGATATCGGTTCATGTGGCCTGTATTTGGCCCGGCATGTCTGATGGCATACCGTTATCTCAGACGACGTCAGATCAGCCAGGAAATAGCAGTCATATCCGCGAGTCGTCAGTTTGTACAGTTGCATGGTCATTCCTCCGTTCAATAGTAATGGAATTGGTCGTATGCGAACCTGGACGGGTAGAACCAGAATTTGTAGAACGGGAACGGATACGTGCACGCGAACGTATTTTGTTTGAACATACATGTAGCGCCGTTTGACATGGTTATGGTAAATGTCTTATCGGTGATGTGCGTGATTCGTCCTTCGTATTCAGGATCGGGGAAGTCCTGTTTCGTTCTTTTATCTGCCGGCTGCAGGTATATCGTGCGTCCGAGGTTCAGTGAGATCTTGTATGGCTGGCCCACTTCGTGTTCCAGGATACGATATATTTCGTCAACGGTTCCGGTGTTGAGCTCATATGCTTTTGGTTCGGAGTTGAAGAAATGAGCAAGCCTCGCGATCTTGTCCAGGTGGAGCCTGTGTTCGTCGTATTCGGCCTTCGAGTTCCATAGGCCTGCATCGGACGTGCCTGGCGTTTGTGGTGCGAGTTTTTGCGTGGATTTATCGAAACGCAGTTCGTGGTTCTTCGGAATAGTCACGTAGAAGTACCTGGTGCCGATCTTTGTGATCGTACCTTCGGCGATACCGAATTTGTTCGGTATCCGGCTCGCGTGGGCACCGGACAGGACGACCGTGACCACCTTGCCGAGCTCCAGATCAATCATCTTCTTCATCGTCGCGTTGCTGCCTTTCGTAGATTTTTTCGAATACCGTCGGATCGCTTACGTTTCCGAGTGAAACATCGTCCATGCCAACGAATTCCATGTCGCAGTCGGCCAGTATGTTGCCGGCATACGTGACGTATACAAGCTCGACAGAGTTTTCGTCGTTGAACTCGAGCCGGGTGGTGGGTTCCCTGTAGAACGAGTTCGCGAGGCCCCTGCCACGGCCACGGGCCTGGACGCCATGCTTGAAGTCATGGACCTTCATGTCCGAGAAATATTTTCGGGACATCAGTTTGTACAGGTTCGCAATCGGAATTTCGCCGTGGTAAGGATCGCTCGACAGGGCTACGGCGGATGTTACCTCGTAGGCGTCATTGTGTATGGATATGAGGCGTTCGATGGTTTCGTGGCCTATCATCTGCGATTTGTCCGCGTGGTACTCGGAAAACAACGTATAGTCATACCATTTGTCACATACTTTTATGAGTCCGTCTACGTTCTCGAGGCCGTTGGTCGCGATGAAGAACGAGCCCACGGGGATTTTGCGTCGCTTGCAATAGGTCAATGCATGTCTGATGGCCTGGAGATTTAAGCTGGGTTCGCCGCCCGTGAACGTGATCGTATTGATTTGGTCGAAGTGCCTGAGCGTGTCGTCGATGACCTGGAACGAGATGTCCTGGTCCTCTGCGTCGCCTCGCAAGCAGTGGGCACAACGCATGTTGCATCGACGCGTCACTTCGATTATTAGTTCGTAGCATGAGTATTTCTTCATAGTTCTTCCTTTTCGTAGTCTTGGTTACCATCCGTCCGACATCTTTCTTGCGACCTCGACGCACTCGTCATATATCTTCTGGTAGTCTTCGTCGCCAGGCCTGGATAGGATGGCGAAGCTCTCTGGTTCCTCGATGTCGATGACCATCAGGTCATGCGAACAGTACTGCATGAAACAAAATCCGGTATCGTCAGGCCCCGGGTCGTCATCGGGCAGCCAATGGTCCACGAGCCACACGTCACCGAAGAGTTCGTTCAGGACTAGGTCCCCAACGTGGTATTCGTTGCCGTTGGGGTCGAGTCTTCCTGTGGGTTCTCGCATCGTTCAGCATCTTCTTTCTTGATCGTGATGTCGTATTCGACGGGTTCGTTCGTAATATGGAACCCGAACAGTCCCGTGATGCATTGCGGTACGTATTTCACGAGCTCGGGCCAGTTATCCGTGTCCAGTCCAGGGTAAAAGTACGTGTTCACGGCCTGTACCATGCTTTCCGCAAGAGCCTCGCGAGTTAGGTTCATGTCGGGGTCCATGAGCGTCACGTAGAGGTCATGGTACAGGAACGACGTTCCGTCGTCGTCCGTCGATCTCTTTATCGTGAACCTTATGGTCCTGGGACGTTTTCGTATCGCATCCAACGTATCTTGAGCTTTTTGTTTCGTGGCCGTCAGTTCTGTTGGGCAGAATAGCACGTTCTCGTCTGAGTCGATTATGGGCCATGCCGTCTCGTAATCTTCTATATGATAGCTCGGCTCGGGTTGTATCAAGTGCGCGATCATCCATATCTCGGCCTTCGTCTTCATGTAGTCCATGAATCCGTGTTCGGATGGTTTCCATTTGACGTTTTCGTGCAACCATGTCTTGATTGCACGATCCTTTTTGTCGTATAGTGTCGTTTCGTCTTCCTTTACGTCCAGCATCCATCCGTTATACACGTAGAACTTGGCCTCGGGCATCTTTCTCATCTCCGTTTTGTCTTAGTCAGTATGTATCGTCCCCCGGGTCACCTGGCCGTTGGTCAAGGCCGTCCACGGGGGCGTGTCGTTCAATAATTGTTCAATACCTGTTTCCATGCATGCGGTACCAGGATTTGCGTGATGGTTTCGGGCCATGCGTTCTCGATCTGCCTGTACACAGGGTAGTTAACGATGTCGAGCCGGTGTGGCTCCGTCTCGAGCTTTTGCCTGGTGAACAGCCAGTATACCGCCATGTTGGACAGGTCGCTGTTGTTTCGTTTGTCGATGGCTATGGGCGGAGCATAGAATTTCGCGTGGTACTTGAAGATAGGGAACAGAAAAACGTGATCGCAATCACCGTTTTCCCGTATTTCCGTGTCGCATGGCTTGATGTCCTCGTGATCGGGAAATCGTTCGATGAATTCGGTTGCCGTGAGTAACATTATCATAGGTTTCTTAATAATCCGTGACGTCGTCATTGACGTCCGTGCAGTTCACAGGGTGCGCGTCCACGATTTCGAGGTCGCCGCACTGGAATTCCATGAACTCGTCCTCGGCGAGTTCCTTTGCGTGCTGCGGGTCCTTGGCCATGACGGTGATGTTCGCCCTGGCGTCCACCGCGATGGACACGTTGTACGGCCTAAGTTCAGTCTCGTTGCGTTTCGTCATGGGCGTATCGTTCATGTGCTTGAGCTCGTACACCTCGTAGTCGATGCATTCGGATACGCCAGGATAGTCGATTCTTAAATGTGCGTAGCCCTTATGCATGTCAAGCGTCAGTTCGGCAGGATGCTCGTCCGTGTCGAGGCCGTCGCGATCGGCCTGGGATTCTTCGACCAAGGCACATAGTGCGTCCTTGTGCGTAGGGTAGGTCTTGACGTCGATTTCGGGCGCGTCGCCGGTACATGGTTTTTTGTTGTAGTTCGAGAAATGGATTATAAGCGCATACATGCGGTGCCTCCTTTACAGGCTTGGTTGGTTGTCGTCGTCATGGTCGCTGTCGTTTCCTTGCGGTTCTTCGTAAGGCTCGTACAGTTTTGCCTTCTCGAGTCTATGTTTCAGTGGTATTTTGTTGTCTTCGTATACGGCGGCTATGGACATCATGACGTATTCGGTCGTATTCTGGTGGTGGATGACGAACGTGGTCGCGTTCTTGTTGAGCGATCGCTTGATTTCGTACTTGTATGGGTATTTCGTGCTCAGGTAGTTTCGATACATCTCGATTTCGGTTTCAAGACGTTTCCTTGCGTCTTTGACGTCGTCGAACTGGTATGCGAAACAGTCTCCCGTGGACCACGTCGTGGTCACGACGTATCTTAGCATGGGACCGTCCTTTCTTTGGGCGTATTTCGATACAATGCAAGGTTCATGCCTTGTTGGTATCGAACGTGAGCCGGCTCAAGGTTGAGCTTGGCTCCCGTATTTTCGGGTTTCTTTCAGTTTTGTTATGGACAGGTGATGTTGCAGAATTATCGTGGACCCCGAGATCAGTACAGTGGCGTAGTCGTTCCTTTTATGGTCACGCGTAATCCTCAGCTTGTGGGTCTGGCCGTAGTGGTCCATGATTTCATGGAGTTTCGCCTCCAGGGCCTTTTGGGCATCATAGTGGCTCTCGTACGCCATTACGGCAATCTTTGTCTGGTTGCTCCTGTAGTGCGACAGTACATATGTTTCCTTCATGTGTTCGTATCCTTATGTAAGCCGACGTGGTCGGCTTGTTCGTCACAACTTCACGTTGAACGTGTCCGTGAACCATGACTTGATTTCGTCCCGGTCGGTTCCGGCAGGGAAGAGGTGCCATGGCCGTACGATCCTGTTTTTCGCGTCCGTGGGCATGTCGTTTATTTTCGTACCGACGTCATGGATGTAGCGCATGTTGCCAAGTACGTCGGCCGGCAGGTGCGACGTGCTCATTGCCTTTTCCAGTCCATTCAGGTCTAGCATAGTTCCACCTCCTTTAGTATCTGGCCTATTACGTCCAGTATGTCCTTTTTGGCCGCGAATAATTTATAGTGCTGCAGGGCCGTGAGTATTGGCTCTTCGTCGTTCCCGCACACGATCGTCCTGCGTTCGTTCATGCCGTTCGGTACCTTGACATGCCTTACGTGGTAGATGTCATCCGTCATAGCGCCCATGATGGTCGCGATCATGCTCAGTCTCCTGTGTGCGTCCGTGTTGACCTGGTGGTAGCCGTACGCATGCCTGAGTTCTTTTTCCGTTGGGATGTGGCTCGTCCATCTGGCCGGATCCACAGCAGGCCGGATGGCAGTATCTTTTATGACATGCGTTTGGCAAAGGCCATTGTAGATATAGGTACACCATTTGTCGTCGGAGTCCTCGCCTGAACCCACGACCGTTATCAGCCAATCAGGGAATGCCGTAGACACCTTGCACAGGT
>JAAUYS010000059.1 GCA_014804995.1 Clostridia bacterium | reverse complement strand
TGGGAAGCGTTCTGATGCATAATAAAGAATTGTGAACCGGCTGAATCGGGGTGCATAGCACGCGCCATAGAAAGAACGCCCCTAGAATGCTTTAAATCGTTCTGCTTAAAGCCGTTTAAGGCAAATTCACCCTTAATTGTGTATCCCGGTCCGCCCGTTCCCACTCCCTTAGGGTCTCCGCCCTGTATCATAAAGCCGGAAATTACGCGGTGAAATATAAGCCCGTCGTAAAATCCGCTTTTAACAAGGCTAATAAAGTTATTTACGGTGTTAGGCGCTTTATCGGGGTAAAGTTCCGCCTTTATCACCTTTCCGTTCTGCATTTTAATAGTAACTACGGGGTTTTGCATAAATCACCTCTCAATCTTCGTATTTTTCAAGTTTTACACCGGCTTCTTTAAACAATCTTAACGAGAAGTCGTCGGGGTAGCCCTCTTTATAAACAACGCGTGCAATGCCCGAATTTATAATTATTTTTGCACAGATTACGCAAGGTTGGTGCGTACAGTAAAGCGTACACACATCCACACTGCATCCAACGCGCGCTGCCTGAATTATCGCGTTCTGCTCTGCGTGAACTGCGTAGCACAGCTCGTGCATAGTTCCGCTTTGGATATTCATTTTCTTGCGCATACACTCTTTTTTGTCCACGCAACTTTTAATTCCCTGAGGCGCGCCGTTATAACCGGTGGCAATTACTCTTTTATTTTTTACGATGACCGCGCCTATATGACGGTTTTCCTGATAACAGCTTGACCAAGTACCTATAAGCTCGGTCATTTCCATAAATCTTTTATCCCATTTATCCATAAAATGACCTGTAAAAAGTTAGTAAAATTATTTTACCATATTTTAATATAAAATGCAATTTTTTACTTTAAAATGTTTAACAATATTTTGTCGGGGTTATAAAATATTTGTAATAAAATAAAAACAGAAATTCGGAGGAATTTATAAATGACTATTAAACCTTTATTCGATAAAGTAGTCGTAGAAAACCTTAAAGCCGAAGAAAAGACCAAAAGCGGTCTTTACCTTACTTCCGCTTCACAGGAAAAGCCCGCAACTTGCCTTGTAGTTGCAGTAGGCCCCGGCGGACTTGTAGACGGCAAAGAAGTTAAAATGCAGGTAAACGTCGGCGATAAAGTTCTGCTTGCAAAATACAGCGGAACGGAAGTTAAAGTTGACGGCAAAGAATATACTATAATCCGCCAGAGCGATATTTTGGCAATTGTTGAATAAGGAGATAAAAGTTATGGCTAAACAGATAAAATACGGCGATGAAGCAAGACAGTTACTTAAAAACGGCGTAAACACCGTAGCCGATACAGTTAAAATCACTCTTGGCCCCAAGGGCAGAAACGTAGTTTTGGACAAAAAGTTCGGCGCCCCCCTCATCACAAACGACGGCGTTACTATTGCAAAGGAAATCGAGCTTGAGGACCCCTTTGAAAATATGGGCGCACAGCTTGTTAAAGAAGTTTCAACCAAAACCAACGACGTAGCGGGCGACGGCACTACTACCGCTATGGTACTTGCACAGGCTATCGTAAAAGAAGGACTTAAAAACCTTGCCGCCGGCGCAAACCCTATAATTTTAAAGAAAGGCATCGCTTCCGCAGTAGACACGGCAGTTGCTAAAATTCAGTCAATTTCTAAGCCCGTTGAAAGCAAGCTTGCAATTTCACAGGTTGCTTCTATTTCCGCAGGCGACGAAAAAATAGGCGAGCTTATTGCTAACGCAATGGAAATTGTCGGAAAAGACGGCGTTATTACCGTTGAAGAAGGCAAAACAATGAACACCGAGCTTTCTACCGTTGAGGGTATGCAGTTCGATAGGGGCTATGCTTCCGCCTATATGGTAACGAATACAGAAAAGATGGAAGCCGTTCTCGACACCCCCTACATTCTTATAACCGATAAAAAGATTTCTTCCTTACAGGAAATTTTACCCGTAATAGAGCCTATTGCCCAGCAAGGAGCAAGACTTCTTATCATTGCAGAGGACGTTGAGGGCGATGCGCTTGCCGCACTTATCGTAAACAAATTAAAGGGCGTTCTGAACTGCGTAGCAGTTAAAGCTCCCGGCTTCGGCGACAGAAGAAAGGCTATGCTTGAAGATATTGCCATTCTTACAGGCGGTACGGTTATTTCAAGCGATTTGGGCTATGAGTTCAAAGACGTAACCACCGATATGCTCGGTAGAGCTTCACAGGTTAAAGTCGATAAGGACAATACCACTATCGTTGGCGGAAACGGCGACGCGGAAAACATTAAAGCCCGCGTTGCCTCAATTAAGGCACAGATTGCTGAAACTACTTCCGATTACGACAGAGAAAAGCTTCAGGAAAGACTTGCAAAGCTTGCGGGCGGTGTTGCCGTTATAAGCGTAGGCGCGGCAACCGAAGTAGAAATGAAGGAAAAGAAGCTCCGTATTGAGGATGCGCTTGCGGCAACTAAGGCCGCCGTTGAAGAAGGTATCGTTCCCGGAGGCGGTGTTGCACTCCTCTCCACCGTTCCCGAGCTTAAAAAACTCATTTCCGGACTTCGCGGAGACGAAAAAACCGGCGCTTCTATCGTCTTAAAGGCTATCGAAGAACCCGTTCGCCAGATTGCAAAGAACGCAGGATACGACGGTTCAGTCATTGTAAACAATATTCTCCGTTCCAAGAACCCCAACTACGGCTTCGACGCGCTTAAAAACAGATACACCGATATGGTTGAAAGCGGTATAATCGACCCCACCAAGGTATCACGTTCGGTTCTTCAGAACGCGGCGTCTGTTGCAGGCACGTTGCTTACGACCGAAAGCATCGTAACCGATATACCCACTCCCCCCGTACCACCTATGGGCGGTAACCCCGATATGGGCGGAATGTATTAATCAGAATTAAAACAGCCGAGCAAACTTGCTCGGCTGTTTTTTTTATTAACTGATTTTATTTAATATTCTTTCTAAGGCGTATTTGCCGTGTTCATAGGTTAAACCGCCTTGAAAATATGCAATGTACGGCGGTTTTACAGGTCCGTCGGCGGAAAGCTCTATACTTGCGCCCGAAACGAACGTACCCGCCGCCATTATAATCTTATCGTTGTAACCGGGCATATCCCAAGGTTCACAGGTAACGTATCCGTCCACAGGGGAAGCATATTGTACTTCCCTTATAAAGTCAACCATCTTTTCTTTGCTATCAAACTCTATCGCACGGGTGATGTCGTAAGGCGTTTTTTCAAGCGAAGGGTAATTTTTATAACCAAGCTCCGCCATTGCCTGCCCTATTAAAAGACTTGTTTTAAGCGCTTGCGCAACAGTATGTGGAGCAAGAAAAAGCCCCTGATAGAAATATTGATAACCGCCCGCATAGGAACCGACCTCAAGACCGATTGACGGCGCGGTCAGTCTTTTGCCTATTAAATCAATATATTCGGACTTTCCGCAGATGTAACCGCCCGTAGGGGCAATTCCACCACCCGCATTTTTAATTAGCGAACCGACGATAATATCCGCCCCGACATCCGTAGGTTCTTGCTTTTCAACAAACTCGCCGTAGCAGTTATCTACGAAAATACAGCCTTCAAAGCCTAAAAGACGCAAAAATCTGCAAGCTTCGCCTATTTCGGCACAGGAAAACGCGTCTCTCAACTCGTAACCGCGCGAACGCTGAATATAGACCATTTTATATTTTTTTGTAAATTTCTTTTCAATTTCTTCAAAGTTGAATTTACCGTCTATTAACTCGCAACACTCAAAATTTATGCCAAAATCTCTTAAAGACCCGTTTCGTCTACCGTAAATAACGTCGCGGAGGGTATCGTAAGGCATACCGCTTATACAAAGAACGTTGTCCCTGGGTCTTAACAGCCCGAAAAGCGCAACTGTCAAAGAATGAGTGCCGGATAAAAGGTGCGGGGAAGCAATTCCCTCTTCCGCCCCGAATGCTTGAGCGTAAAGCTTACCGAGGCAATCCCTTCCTTCATCTCCGTATCCGTAACCGGTTGTTCCGTTAAAGTGCCTTATTGCCACTCTGTTTTCTTTAAAGGCGTTCAAAACCTTAACCTGATTAAAATATGCAACATCGTCAACGGCTTTAAACTTATCTTTTAACTTCTCTTCGCATTCTTCAATGAGTTTCATTTAAAATCTCCTCTATTCTGTCGGCGCAAGCCTCTTCAGGCTTTATCCAACGGATTTTAGGTAATTTTTTAAAAAAAGTGAGCTGTCTTTTGGCATAATGCCTGGTATTTTGCTTGATTATGTCAGACATAGTACTCTGTAAATCATTATTTTTGAGACATTGAATGACTTCTTTATAGCCTATTGCCTGCATACACTGGCAATTTTCGTCTATTCCTTGTGATAACAGCTCTTTAACTTCGTCTACAAGCCCTGCTCTAAACATTTCATCCACGCGTATGTTTATTCTGTCGTACAGTTCATCTCTCGGATAGTCTATTGCAATTGCCGTATAGTCGTATCTTGCTTTTAGCCCGTCGTCTTGCTCAGACTTCTTCTTGCCCGTCAATTCGTATATTTCAAGTGCGCGTATTATTCTTTTCGTATCGTTTACGTGTAAAACTTCTGCACTCTCCGCATCTACGCCTTTCAATATATTATAAAGGGCTTCCTTGCCCTGTTCTTTTAAAATTTTTGAGTACTTTTCCCTTATTTTGTTGTCCGCCGGAGCGTTTCCGTAACCCAAATCAAACAATATGGAATTGATATAGAAGCCTGTACCGCCACAAATTACGGGTAATTTGCTTTGAAAATGCAGATTTTCTACAATCGGCAACGCTTTTTCAGCGTAATCACCTACGTTAAACGCCTCTGTAGGCTCTACAACGTCAATCATATGGTGTTTGACCCCACACATTTCCCCTGAAGTAGGCTTCGCCGTACCGACGTTTAGCCCCTTATAGACTAGTTGGGAGTCAGCTGAAACGACTTCTCCGTTAAGTTTTAAGGCGCAATCTACAGCAAGACGAGTTTTTCCGCTCGCCGTCGCCCCACAGATAACGAGAACCTTTTTCAAATCAAACTATCCTCTTAAACATTTTCTCGATGTCTCTTTTGGTCATCGTAACGCATACGGGTCTGCCGTGA
>JAAUYS010000058.1 GCA_014804995.1 Clostridia bacterium | reverse complement strand
ATGCAGCATCAGTGACTTGAGCTGTCGTCACGACCGCTTCACCCATGCATGAAACCTCCTAATAAACATTCGTTCAACGATTACTAGTCTGTAGACCGCATGTAAAGGAGAGTATGACGATGGGACAACTGAGAGACAGCGTCATTCGTCAGACCAAAGATTGGCTTGACGGTACAACAACTCCTATCCCTCCATGTGATTGGAACAACGTCTATCCTATTACACTCTATGATGCCGTCTTCCGCACAACCGATCCTGAGTCGACGACTCTCGCTGTAGAGCTGGATGCACTCAAGCGGTTGATTGACGACAAGCAAGGCAGAGTAGATCCCGGAACACCTGGTAGCTTGATGGCCTGGACAGGCAGCAAGGGACAGATAGGTTCCGTGGATGTTGTAAAGAAGATTGACGATTCTCCATCCAAACGCTCTCTCAAGAAGGTAGCTTCTGAGAAGGCGGTTGGTGATGCACTGGATCTGAAACTGAGTATCATTGACTTCAATACTCACACATATGACGATAGCAAGCACATCACTGAGATGGATCGTCATAAGTGGGATGCGATGACACCCATGAGTTCTTTCCAGACTCACCTGGGGGATAGAACGGTTCACATCACTGATGAGGATCGTACCCGTTGGAACAGTAAGGCGGACATCGAGGATGTAGAGATCCATATGATGGATACAAACAATCCTCACAAAGTCACCGCCGAACAGCTCAATGTCTACACCCGTGAAGAAGTTAGTAGTATATTAACTGATCTGCGGGAAAATTTTGTCGAGGAGATGACCTCCATGATCCTTCAGCCCATGAGTACTGCTAGATTCAATGAGATACTTGATCTTGCACTTACATAATGGATGGCATCATGGAACACCCCCAAAGGAGAACATGAGCTATGGGAGAACTAAAAGACAGAATAATCCGTCAAACCAGAGATTGGCTAGATGGAAATACAACACCAGTTCCTCCATGTGATTGGAATGAAATATATCCTGTCACCGTATACGATGCTGTTCGTCGCAGCTTCGATACCGAGTCCACAACGCTCACAGACGAGATAGAAGCAATCTATCGGCTCATCAATGATAAGCAGACCAAGATAGAAGCAGGTACCCCAGGGAATCTGATGACATGGTCTGGTATCAAGGGTCAGATAGGATCAACGGAAGTTCTGAAGAAGATCAATGATGATTCGACTAAGAGATCACTTACCAAGATCCCTTCTGAACGAGCAGTTGGTGATAAGCTTGATGCCAAGACTGACATAACGGCATTCAATGCTCATGCCTTTGACAACTCCAAGCATATCACTGACACCGAGCGCACCAAGTGGAACTCAATGGCTCCACTCAGTAACCTCCAGACCCACATGGCAAACGAGAATGTCCACGTGACAGAATCGGAGAAGAGCAAGTGGAATCTGAAGGCTGAGAAGGAGGAGCTGGAACAGCACATCTACGATCTGACCAATCCACATAACGTCAATGCACATCAAGTCGATGCATATACACGGCGTGAAGTGGATGAGATGTTTAGTAACTTGCAGGCATCGTTCTTCAACTATGTAAACATCTCATGGGATAGTCGTACGAATGTAGCTACACTCGTCAAATATCATGCTTCTAACTGGAATCCGAACTACGTCCTGAAGTACGGTGAAGAGCTTCCGACTCCGCCGGATAACTCATCTATGTACTTTGCTCTCGTACCTGCGACTGACTATCGTGTTGATGAGAGTCAGGAATGTATCCTCTGGATTAAGAAGCCTGGTCTCACTTGGCAAGAAGTCGGAATGCAGCCGATGCAAGTTGGTGACATGGTCATCAAGTATCCTGAAGCCAGTATGTATGTCTGGACTCAGGGTAGATTCATTCTGCTGTTTACCGATAACAATCTTCAGCTGAGTGGAAACATTGGTGGGAATGTTGGTGGTGGCGATACCATAACTACTCCTGGTACTAATCCAAACCAACCGATTGGTTCCAGTGATCTGATATGGAGACCTACCGTCGATGATAATGGTAACATTACATGGACTAGGTCCAATTCCACCGCAGCTCCTGCACCAGTCAATATTAAGGGCAAAGATGGTTACACACCGATCAAGGGTGTGGATTACTTTGACGGTAATGACGGTCAAGGAGTACCAGTAGGTGGTTACCAGGGCGAAGTACTGGTAAAGCTCACTGATGATAACTACGACACAACGTGGAAATCACTTAATGAAGCTATCAATGAACTTGTCATAGGTGGTATGACTCTTCCTGCGGGTATTGTCAAGTGGGAAGACATTGTCGGGAAACCGATATCATACAATACCCTCGGTACGAATGACAATGGATTTGTCACCCAGAGAGGTGTGACAGAACAGTTCGATCGTATCAATGACAAGATCAATGATGTTCTGGAGAAGATTGAAGGATCTACTGGGGTTAACAAACTTCAGGAGAATCTTAGCAATCATATCGATGACTTTGCCAATCCACATCGTGTGACGGCAACTCAGATCGGTGCGGTAACCAATACGACATTCTTGTCACATGCTCAGGACTTTGATAATCCTCATAATGTGACACCGGCTCAGATCGGTCTCGGTAATGTAGATAACACTTCTGACCTTGACAAGCCGATATCGAATGCTGTACAGGATGCACTTGATCAGATCAATACCACTATCAAGAACATCATTGGTGGTGGAGGAGTCATCATACCTCCAGGATCGACTGATCCAGATGACCCTGATCCAGACAATCCAGATCCTCCGGTATACAACTTCACGTACATTTATGATGTGAAGTGGGATCCAAAAACATCATCTCTGATCTTCTCTTACAATGATGGCGAAGATAAGAGCGTCAGTATCCTTCTGGAAGACACCTTTAAGAACATCTCGTACGATATCGACAACTATGAGCTGGTATTCGTACTGCCTGATGGAAGTGAACACCGAGTTGACTTCTCTCAGATGGCAGTCAAAGGTAGTACCACAAATAGTATCCAGACTCAGGTAGACGCTAAGAATACAATCAGGGCTACAATACTTCCTGATGGTGTTGGTCAGTACGAGATTGCTTCTTCTGTGAATCTGCGTGGTGCTCCCACTACGACTACACAGAGTGAAGGTGATAACTCTACCAGGATCGCAACGACTGAATTCGTTCACAACCAAGTCATCGACAATCTTGTCTCGTTTGAGGACGATCGTCCGCTCTCTGCCAATATGGGTAGACTCCTCAACCAGAGGAAGGTTGATCGTGATGAGATCCAGGATTTGATTGGTGATATCGGTAATGGACTGATCGTCGTTGATAGTTTGGAATCTACCTCAAGTGTAGCAGCATTGTCTGCCAACATGGGTAGAAACCTGAATCTGACTAAAGCTCCTAGAGTCCATACGTCTCGCGATCCGGCTACGTATGGTGCTGCAACTTCTCTTGAATTCGGTCACGTTCGGATGGCAACCACCCAGCCTTTGATGGATGGAACGGTATTCATCGGAACTGACAATGGTGAAGTTGCAAGAGCAGATCATAAACATCCCACTGACATCAGCAGGGCTCCTGTTCACTTCCCAGACAATGCTAACAACATCACTCATCTCACTGGTAAGCCGATGGCGGAATGTCCTCCCAATGACTCCAGAGATGACCGTATCGCTACGACTGACTGGGTGCGTAGGAATGCTGCTGGTACTGTCTTCGCTCGTTGTGACACTGACGGTGCTATAGCGACTAAGGAAGCCATTGTGATTCCACCGTACGGGGATCCACCGGGATACTTCAAGCAGCAGATCGGTTCCACAATAGCTGTGTTATTTGCTAACCAGGATACATCTGGTACAAGTGAATCTAACCGAACACGACTTCAGGTAGGGGATAATCCAGCACTTGATGTTCTGTATTGTGGGCGTTATCTGAATAACAAAGCTATCGCTGCCAACATGATTGGATTCTTCGTATGTGATGGAAACTTCTGGCATCTTGTATCGCCAGTTGTTAATGCAGTCATTGGATCAGTCAGTGGTCCTAGTGCTGATGACATCTGGACAGACATCACCATTGCGAATAGGATCTACACGATCGTGTTTAACCCGAACAACGGTACGGTTGACACTCCGAAAGCTCAGACTAATAAGTACGGACGTCTGGAAGGTCTTCCTGTACCTACTCGTGAGAACTACAACTTCCGTGGTTGGTTTACTGCTCTTGAGGGCGGTGATCAGATCACTGACCAGTACACATTCGAAGATAACATGACTGTCTATGCAAGATGGTCAGCTGCACCTAAGGATGGTATCCATATCACATTCAACCCGATGAAGGGAAGCATCATGACTGAAACTGTGACGATTGCGAACGGTCAGCCTATTGGTGACAACCTCATTGATGCTACTCGTGACAACTACAAGTTCCTTGGATGGTTCACAAAGCCGATCATGGGTGGTGAGAGAGTTGATCAGGATACCGTATTCACATCGGATACAACCCTGTATGCTAGATGGCAGCAGGATACCTCATATGAGCCAATCAATATGTGGACCGGTTATATCGGTAAGGTCGTTCGCGGTGATGGTACTGTTGATGAGAACGGTTGCTGCAACTATGTTCAGGTCACAAAACAGTATGACATCGATGCTGACGATGTCCGTGTGGATATCTCTAGCGGTGATCTTGACTTCTCAGTTGAGATGGCTGACCAGACTCAGCAGCCTGCAACCAATCCGAAGCTCATCAGTTACTATGGCGGCGTAGTGAAGCTTCAGTTCCAGATTGGTGACTTCTATCCGCTCGGCGAGGGTGGCGTGAAGCTCCAGTACTCGAACAAGAATGCATATATCCGCGTAATGCCTAAGGATGAAGCTGGTGATGTGGTTGATCCTGGTGACATCAAGTATCCTGATGCTCCGGTACTTACGAACCCGAACCTGCCTGGTGCACAAGTAGGCGTTCCGTACAACAAGAAGTTCGAAGCTGACGGTGAGACTCCGATTTATTGGATCATCACTGAAGGTGAACTTCCTCCGGGACTGTATCTTGATATGGAACAGGGTATTATCGCTGGTACGCCGACGGCTCCTGGTAGATATCCGTTCAATGTCCAGGGTATCAACAACTCCGGTACTCTGACTGCTTCGATGTTCATTAACGTTGAATACGAAGCAGGATATGAAGAGTGATGCACTCTGAGGTAATGGAATCAATGTCGACTAAACTACTAAATTCAAACAAAGGAGGGCATGTATAATGTCTGATATAGGTCTTGGATTCAGTGGTATCACAGTCGCTGGATTCAATGGTAGTGTGGCAGATAAAGAGGGTCTCGTACGCAAGGCCCTCTTTGCCATCACATATGCAGAACGGCTCAATGACGTCAATGTCTCGTTCACACAGGGATCGAGCGATTGGTGTGCTATTGACCCGTATGATGAATCCATCGGTATGCGAAACCCGAGAGTCCTCTCTGCGAACAGATATGGAGCTGTAGTTGAGTTTGACCTGGATGAAGGATATCCGTCGGACAGTCTCCTGGAGCTGGGTAAGAGAAGCCCGAGCGCCAACTGGACGATTACGGAACTTGATGCAGACAAACCGTTTACGCCCAACACGCTCACCACAGT
>JAAUYS010000057.1 GCA_014804995.1 Clostridia bacterium | reverse complement strand
TGCAGGCTTCCGGTATAAAACTCAAATCTGTTTTACCGTCCCTTAACGCCTCTCTTATATCGGTAGAAGATATTTGGCTTCTTTCGTTAGCTATAATATCTAACGGTTCACCCTTTAATTTATAGTAATTGTATTTTTCTTTATCAAACTCGTCGTTCAAATCTGACGGCAACACGAAAAGCCTGTCCTTAGGCAAATCTATCGTTGACTTTTCCCAATCCGTATCGGAACGGTCTCTGAACATAATAACGTTATTTTTGCGCAATACTTCGTCGGACTCTACAGCCAGCTTTAAAAGCATATATCTTTCCCAATTAGGTATAGGGTTGTTTATCGCTTTTTGTTTTAGTATTGAAACGCTGTTAAAGGAATTGGTTTCTTGGGGCTTAACTTCTACGACAGTATTGCGGATTAAACAAATAATAAGCAAATCGTCAGGGTATTTTTGTTTTATGGCGTGCATAAATTTTAAATGCCCCATATGCAAAGGCTGAAATCTGCCTGTGAAAATTATATTTTTCATTAATTAAACCTACTAGCTATATCCCCGTATATGAGCGGTAAAATATTCTCCGTGCCTTCCGTAGTGTCCAGCTTTTTAAAAATATCCAAACGCGGTTCTGCAAATTCTTTACTAATCTTTTTGTAACCTTCAATTCCTGCCGGAGCTATGGTGCCTTCCGTTTTTCTTTTTATTAATCGCCTGACGGTTTCCGTTTCGGCACAAGTTAACCAATAACACAACGCAGGCGTTTCGCCTTTATATTCGTCCAAAAGGCTGAACACTTCACCGCGCTGAGCTTCGCTTCTGTACACGCCGTCTATAATAACAGAACGCCCGCTATCAAGAATTCGTCTTGCCCTTTTAATTATCTCACCGTAAACCAGCTTATGCTGTTCGGGGGTAAAATCACAGTCCTCTTTTTTGTCTCTTTCACCGGCAAGAAACTCCGCGCGGACAGCTTCCGTAGAGAAAGGAATGAACCCGTATTTTTCGGCAATTTTGCTGGCAACGGTTGACTTCCCGCTACAAGGCAACCCTATAATAAATATCAATAATTTTTTCATTATTTTCTTGTTTTAAATTTTTATAAATAATATCATAAAATATAAAAAAAATCAAGCCCAACCTAAATCAAAATAAAACCCTCCGCCAAACAATTTTCTCGGCGGAGGGTATACGTTTTATTATTGCAATAATTTAAAGGCTTTTGTTTACGATATCTACAATTTCTTCGTGGGTTAAAACCTTGTAACCGCCGTCCATTGTTAAGGTTGCGTCGGCAATGCCCTCTACCATTTCGGGGGTTACGCCAAGGTCTTTCAAATTCATTACAAGCCCTATGCCGTTCATCCAGCTTTCCATTGCCTTTAAGCCCTCCTCCGCAATCACTTCGTCGGACTTACCTGCGGGGTTTACTCCCCAAACGTTTACGGCGTAACGGACGAACTTTTTAAGCCCGTAGGGCGCTATGTGCCTGTAATAGGGCATCGATACTGCGGAAAGCGTCATACCGTGCGTTGCATCGGTATACGCGCCCACAGCCTGACCTATCATATGCACCATCCAGTCGGTCGTCTTGCCCTTTGCGACCAAGGTGTTTAAAGCCCAGGTTGCAGTCCACATAATGTTGCTCCTTGCCTCGTAATCAAGGGGGTTCTTAACTGCAACGTTGGCACTTGCAATAAGCGAATGTAAAAGTCCCTCCATTATGTAATCTGAAGTATTGTCGTCCTCACCCGAGAAGTACTGCTCCAAAATATGGCACATAATATCGTAAATGCCGGCAATCATCTGGTATTTGGGGAGCGTATACGTGTATTCGGGGTTTAAAATAGAGAATTTAGGAAAGACTTCTTCACCGAAAACGTGTCCTATTTTAAGCTTTTGCGCGTGGTTTGTGATAACCGAACCGCCGTTCATTTCACTGCCCGTACCAACCATTGTAAGAACGCAACCCACGGGTACTATTTTGCAAGTGGGTTCCTCAAAGCGGATATAGTATTTCTCCCACGGGTCTTCCTTGCAGTTGACTGAAACTGACACGGCTTTTGCGTAGTCGCAAACCGAGCCTCCGCCCACGGCAAGTATTAAGTCAGCCTTGGCTTTTCTTGCGCGCTCTACGCCCTCTTTCAGCTTGTCCGATGTAGGGTTGGGCATAACGCCCGCGTCCTCGTAAATCTTTTTACCGTTGTCTGTCAAAATTTTAACGACTTTATCGTATATGCCGTTCTTCTTTATAGAACCGCCTCCGTAGACTAAAAGGACGTTCTTGCCGTACTTTTTAAGCTCTTCGTTCAAACCGTCCAAGGCGTCCTTGCCGAAGTATAATTTAGTGGGGTTGTGATAAGTAAAATTGCCTAACATTTGCTACCTCTTAAAATATTTATATTTTAATATAAACGGCAAAGCCGTAGTTTAAACTAAAAAGCGCGGACAAAAGTCCGCGCCGTAAAAATTATTTCGTTTTGTAACCGTTGGGGTTCTTTTTCTGCCAGTTCCAAAGGGATGCGCACATATCGTCAATGCCGTACTGCGCCTTCCAGCCGAGTTCCTTTTCCGCCATGGAAGGGTCTGAATAGCACTCCGCTATGTCCCCCGCCCTGCGGGGCTTTATAACGTAAGGAAGCTTATGTCCGCAAGCCTTTTCAAACGCGTGAATTACGTCAAGAACGCTGTAACCCGTACCCGTTCCCAAGTTGTAGGTATAAACACCGCTTTTTGTAAGCTTTTCAATTGCGGAAACGTGTCCCCTTGCAAGGTCTACTACGTGAATGTAGTCGCGTACGCCCGTTCCGTCGGGCGTGGGATAGTCGTTGCCGAAAACGCCTACCTCCTTCAATTCGCCCACAGCAACCTTAGCGATATATGGCGTAAGGTTGTTGGGTATGCCCTTGGGGTCTTCGCCTATAAGCCCGCTTTCGTGCGCGCCCACGGGGTTGAAGTAACGAAGCAGTGCAACCGTCCACTCGTTGTCAGCGGAGTAAACGTCTTTAAGCATAAGCTCTTGAAAGTACTTGCTTGTGCCGTAGGGGTTTGTAGTACCGCCCGTCTTGCAATTTTCGTCTAACGGCAACCTTTCGGGCGTGCCGTAAACGGTTGCGGAAGAAGAGAAAACTATTTTCTTAACGCCGTGCTTTCTCATTGCGGAAAGAAGCGTCAACGTACCGTTCAAGTTATTGTCGTAGTACTCTACGGGCTTCTCGCAGGATTCGCCCACGGCTTTAAGCCCCGCAAAGTGAATTACCCAGTCAATCTTATGCGCGCTGAATATTTTATCTAATATTTCGCCGTCGCGCACGTCGCCCTCGTAAAGGGATATTTTTTTGCCCATAATCTTTTCAACGCGCTTAACGCTCTCCGGACAGGAATTCGAATAGTTATCAAGCACCACCGCGTTATAGCCCTTTTCCAAAAGCTCAACGCAAGTGTGCGAACCTATGTATCCCGCACCGCCCGTTACAAGAATGTTCATTTCTCTCTCCTTAACCAAAACCGTAAAATAAACGGTCTTTTACATAAGCGGGGAAACAAGCCTTAAAATCCCTGCGATAACCGCAGTGTAAAATTTAGGCTTTTCCGCCTTTGCCTGCCCTCCGCGGGCAAACACTTCGTTAAAATCTTTTTCAATGTCCTTTAAAACGCTTTCGCCGTTCAAATAGACGCCGTTTTCAAGCTCCTGATAGAACGCCCTCATATCAAGGTTTACGGAGCTTACCGCGGCGCAGTGTTCCGAAAGCATAACTTTGCTGTGAACGAACTCTCCGCTGGAATAGTACACCTTGACACCGCTTTTTATAAGCTTTAAAGCGTTTGCCTGCGTTACCCTGTAAATATAGCGGTAATCGGGTACTCCCGGAAGAACTATGCGTACGTCAACCCCCGCTTGCGCCTTTTCCTTTAACAACTCCGTCATTTTGCTGTCGGGGACGAGGTAAGGCGTCATTATATACAGTTTGTCCTTTGCCTGTTCTATTATTCTTTTATAAACTTCGCGACAGACGTTCTCCCTGATATGAGGACCGCCCGCGTAAGGCACCACTACGTCGTCGCTTTTAATTCTGTCGTAATTATCTAAGTATTTGGTATAATCAAGCTTTTCTCTGGCGCCGAACTCCCACTGGCGCATAAAGGTAAGCGAAAGTCCGTCTACGGCGTGTCCGTCAAGCCTTAAACCGGCATCCTTCCAGATGCCTTCCATTCTGCGTTGGTTGGCGCAGTCGTCAATAAGGTTAAACCCGCCTATGTAACCCGTCTTGCCGTCAACCACCACTATCTTTCTGTGGTCGCGGTAGTTAAGCCCGAAATAGAAAGGCACGCAAAGCGGTGAAAACGCTTTAAGCTTTACGCCCGTTGCCTTTATTCTTTTCTTAGCCGAAGAGGAAAGCACGCCCGCAGAGCCAACGTCGTCATACATAACCCTTATTTCCACGCCCTGCGCCACTTTGCGCCTGAAAACAGAAATAAGCCTGTCAAGCAGAACGCCGTCTGCAAGAATAAAGAACTCCATAAACACGAACTTTTCCGCGTTGTCTACTCTTGCGATTATGTTATCCAAAATTTCACGGGCGTAAGGGTAATACCTGACCTGTGTATTGTAGTAAGGCACGAAGCCCGCTTTATCGTATAAGTAACAGCAATCGTTGCGCACTACGTCCGAACAGCCCCAAAGATGGAAAGAGCCGACAAGCGGTTTAGCCTTCTTTACGATTTTTGCATATCTCTGCCTTTTATAGCCGTAGCAGATGGCCTTTCTTGATAAGACGTAGATATAGAACCCGCTTCCCGCCGAAAACAGCAATAAAAGCGCCCAGCTTATTTTAGACTGCTTGTCCTCTTCATATATGAGAACGTATGCAATCGTCAATACGGTAAGCGCTATGGAAACGTACCAAATTACGGGGACCTTCCAACAGGTGAAGCCGTAAAGCGCGACAAGACCGCAAAGTTGCAGGACAATTAAAAGGTCGCAAAGCACGGCCCGAAGCCCGGTGCCGAACCCGACCCAGGACTTATGTATCCTTTTAACTTTATATCTGCGCTGTCTCATATACCTGCGCAGACGCATAAACGTCTTATCCACGCTAAAATTATAACACTATTGTTCGCACCGTGCAACACATTTTAAAAATTTATGGCCACCAAATTTCAACAAATTTCGCTATTGCCCCCGATATATACTGCAACTAACAGCCCGCGCCACTCTCTGGCGCGGGCTGTAAGGGTATTAATTAAACATCTTGTTTATTTTCTTCAATTTTTTGTTTGGGGAATTTTTTAAAGGTCAAAAGCATAAAGCCTACGGCTATGAAAGCCGATACGCTCCACCCTATTGCCCACGCCCAGCAAACGCCTGCAAAGCCCCAGCCGGAGTCTGTTAAAATGTACACGAGTGCAACCCTTAAAACGAGGTCAATAAACGTGCTTATCGTAAAGCCTATGTTGCCACCGCTTCCCCGCACGACGCCGTCAGACATAATTTTAACGCCCACGACGGGCAAAAAGCATGCAACTATTGTTAAGAACTGTACGGCGTAGTCCATTGCCTGCTCCGTCAGCTTTTCCTGCTGGACGAAAAGCCTTGTAAAGAACTGCGGAAATGCAACGTACATAGCCAAAAAGATAACGCTTGTTATAAGCCCGTATAAAAGAATGGCAAAATAGCCCGTTTTAATCCTTGAAAACTTGCCGGAAGCCCTGTTTTGGGAGGCGAAGTTAGCAAGCCCGTTCGACATAGACACTACGCCCATATTCGCCATAGAGGTCAGTTTGAAAGCCGTGGTAAAGCCCGTGGTTGCGTCCTCCCCTATGAGGTTTATGCGCTTGTTTACAAAGAAGTTGCCGACGGATACGAAGCTCTGCTGTAAGATTATCGGCACGGACGTTACGGTAAGCTCCTTTAAAAGCCTTTTATCAAACGCTTTGGGCTTTTCTTCCGTTCTGATGGACTTTAACTTCCTTAATAAAACTATAACGGTAAGCACGCAGGAAAGCGCTTGGGATATCAGCGTTGCCCAGGACGCGCCCGCTACGTCCAAATGAAATAAGCATACGAACAAAAAGTCAAGCCCAACGTTCAGTGCAGAAGAAATTACAAGGAAGATAAAGGGCGTTTTGCTGTCGCCGAGGGCGGAACAGATACCGCAACCCAAATTGTACAAAAAGATGAACGGTAACGAGCCTATGTATATGTAAAGATAAGCAAGGCAGTCGCCGAAGTAAGTATCGTGTACGCTTAAAGCCTGCAAAAAGAGGTTGCCGAAGCCGAACCCCACCGTCATTATTACCGCGCACAGCACGGCGTATGAAATTACGGCTGTTGTTACAGTTTCCCGCACACGCTTGTTATCGCCCTCTCCGAAGTGCCTTGCAACCACTACCGAGCAACCGCCGTTTGCGCCGAGCGCAAAGGCAAGCAACACGTTGATAATGACCGTCGCGTTGCCGATAGCGTCCACAGCCTGCGCGCCCTCTTGTGCAAAGTTGCCCACGACCAAGAGGTCTACAAGCGAGTAAAGTTGCTGAACCATTGCGCTACCGAACAGCGGAAGCGCATATAAAAGTAAAGCTTTAAAAACGTTGCCCGTAGTTAAACTTACGGTCTTACTGCTCTTCATATAGAAATAATTATAGAACTTAAATTTTTAAAATCAAATAATTTCTTATTCTTTTAAAAAGTTTTTATCTTGCAAAACCTTTTTACTGTGTAAAAAACAAGACGGCGCAATATTGTATGCGCCGTCTTGCATCTTCTAATGAAGATTAATTTATAAATTCTGAATAATGATTAATTAAATTACCTATCGTTTCAATATCAGTAAGCCCTTTACCAATTGAAATTTTAAGATATTGCCCTGAAAAAGCATTAAATATATCTTCGCTTATAGGTAAGATGTCCGCAAATTCTTCATATGTGAACAATCCGTAATTCTCAATATCCGCTCGCATTGCCTCTTCATATATTTTCATAGTTCGGCAATCAACTTCAAATATATTTATAAAACCTTCTGTGGCTCCAGGCATAGAAAGCATTCCATTTACATAATAGCACAAGTGACCATAAGTTACAGGGCTATAAGCCACTGAATACTCATTCGTAAGAGTAACGTCTTCAAGTTGCACTTTAGTCCAGCTTAAAACGCCGTCATCAAGAACCTGTTTATTGAACCAATGCCCTAAGTATTGCGATGCATCACTTCTTAAAAATACATATTTGTTTAAATTAAAATCCCAAAAAGCGTGTTCGTAAATAACTTTGACTTCCGTTCCGTCAGAAAAGTACAGGTTAATTACCTCATTGACCGTAGTTTCTTCACTATCGATAAACAAAATCGGTGCTGTATCAAATGTTCCAGTATAGAGGTTCCACACAAGTAACTGTTCGTTTCCTGATAAATCTTTTACAGCTTTTTGACTGCCATCCGCAAGTGTAATCAAGGAGCTCCCCACAATACAAGAAGGATTCTTGTCATAGCACGCCACGACATCAACATGTCCTCCGTCAATAGTAGTTAAATTTTTAACAGTCACTGTTGTATCATAAGAATAAATTGGAAATTCTTCATGCGGTCTAGGAATATCATTTGAATCACAAGTTACCCAAAACTTAAACGTATATCCTGAATATGTTTTAGAATTAAACGTTTTACTTTCATCATACTTCAAATAATAATATGTTCCAGTATCCCCACCAATATGTTGCCACACGTCATAATCAACATAAGCTTCCATAATTCTATAAGTTATCGGCGACCATCTTGCATAAAGCGTTGTTTCAACCGTTAAAATCCAGTCCTGTATGGAGTTCATATTATTATCGTAATACATTGTTCCATCACTTGCATAATACCCATCAAAAATGTACCCTGCGCGCGTTGGAGCTATTGCTTGTGGCATAGGTCTTCCTATTTCAGCTACAACACTATCTGCACCACCTGCGCCACCTTGTTTATCGAATTTTACAGTCTCACTATGGGTACTTTTATTTACATACGAAACAGCATTATATGCATTTAATCTTCCGCCCATCACGCAATAGTTTGTTAATTTATCGACTTTAGTTACAGTTTTACAGATTATGGTCTTAAGGTCGCTACCTGTTAAAGTATCATCTACCGACAGCATTAACGTCGCAACGCCAGTCACATGTGGAGCAGCAAAAGAAGTCCCTGAATTATACCCATAACTATTATTCGGCAATGAGCTATAAATAGATTCACCGGGCGCAAATAAATCAACCTCATTTTTTCCGTAATTTGAAAAAGAACTCTTTTCTCCGTTGCTATCTGTTGCACCTACATTTATAATATTAGGTAAGTCATAACAGGAAGGATAACATTTTTTATTATCACTGTTATATCCATCGTTACCCGCCGAAGTAACAAATAAACCGCTGTAATTCGATAATGCTACATAGTGCGAAGCATTAAACGGAGCATATGTCTTTTTATCTGATTCAGTATAGCAAAAACTTGCATTAATTACTTTTATATTGTTTTGTTCAGCATATTTTAATGAATTAGCCAAGGCAGTTACTTTCAAAAGATACATCTTCGGTTCGGCAATTCCAGCTATACCTCTTTTATTGTGACCTGCGCCAATTATTCCCGCAACAAAAGTACCATGGTCTATGTACTCATTATCTTTAGGTGTGTGGTTACCATTGAATACACGACCAGCTAATTCAAGATGATTCATATCAATTGCATTTTCCATTATTCCAACTTTTATATCTGAGTTGCCTCTCGTAATATTCCAAGCACCTTCTGCATAAATTCCAAAGTTACCCGTTAAATTCCATTGATATTTATAATCAGAATCCGAAGGTATCCAGCATTCCTGTACATCATATGTATAAACAGGCTCAGCGACTATAATACTATTTAACATATTTAGGCGCTCTACAACTTCAAGTAATTTTGTCCTATCTGCATTCTTTAATTCCAAAGTAATTATTGCATTCTTACCTTCTTCAAGTGTAAATTTTTTTCCGTCTTCAGGCTTTAACTCTTTTAAATTATAGAATAAAGAAGAAATTTCACACACTTCTTCGACGACAGAAAAATCTTCAAATCCTATTTGTTGAGGATTACCGTGTGTTCCCCTTAAAATCACGTTTACTTTATTAGTCTCAAAGGATTCTTCTTCCGTAGCCTCGTGATAGTATTTTAATATTTCTTCTTCTTGTCTATGCAACTCAGTATAGTCAGCCAAATTGTCTGCTTTTACCGACATACTGCCCAAAATAAGACAACAACCAGCTACTACACTTATAGCAAATAAACCTGCCAACAAAATTTTTAATTTTTTAATTAAAGTCATTTCTCTCTCCTCATTTTGTGTTCCAAATTATTATTCTGTTCACGTAAGTAAAATAAAACGTAACACCGTCTACTGTTTCATTGGTAATTGCGGTAAAAGCTATCGGAGAACCTATTACCACTGCGACACTACCGTTATATTGACCGCAATATTCGCTTATACCGATATCTGCTAAATTATTGATTGACGGTGTATTTGGAATATTCTTGTACCTATTACAATAATTTACTCTTATCGCCAATTTAACTCCATCCGAAAGGTCTTGCGGAGTTTTAGGTATGGGCTGATAGTTTTCGCCCATTACTTCTTCGTTCCCCCCTGTTCCTCCGTTATGATAATAGGCTATACTCATTAAGTCCTCTTTGGTAAGCCAGCCGTTTTCGTACGCTTCGGGAAGAGTATAAAACTCGCCCTGTAATGCAAGTTGTCCCAGTTGGGAAACGTCTTCTTTCAATTTTTCGTTTTCTTTCTCAAGCTTGGAAATTCGCTGTTCCAGTAGTTCAATTTTGCATTCGTCTGTTTGCGAAGCACACCCAACAAAAGTAACAGTTGCTAATATCGCTATTAATATACCTATAAACTTCTTCAATTTTATCACCTCAATTTATTGTTTTTATTCAACTATATCTTATAGCAAAATAGTTGTCAATGTTAACGCTTCTAAACATCTCTTTATCCCCTGGTTACTTACTACATATATAAGACATTTTAAACAAGTTTTCTGTTACAAAAAACAGACGAATTCTAATTCGTCTGTTTTTATTTATTCTTTTTATTTAATTATAAATCAAAGTCAACTTTACCGGTTTCGGTGTTGTAGAGCGCGCCGATAACTTTTAAGCCGTCAGTCTTTTTAATTAGCCGTTCTATTTTTTCAACGCTTTTCTTTACGTTTAAAATACTTGCCTTTACCGCGTCAGTCTCTTCTCCGATAGCCTGTCTTATTTCGTCGGTTATAAATTTAACGAACCCGCCGTTTTGCTTTACGGCGGCGCCTACGGCCCCGCACCGGGTATGCCCTAAAACGACGACGAGATTACAGTCTAAATGTTCAACGGCGTATTCGATACTGCCGAGCTGGTGATTATCAGTAACGTTGCCCGCAACGCGTATCACGAACAAGTCCCCTATACCCGCAGAAAAGATACTTTCCGGTATCACTCGGGAGTCAGAACAGCTTAATATAACCGCGTACGGCTTTTGTCCGTTCTTGCTCGTTTGCAGACGCCTTTCGGGCGAAATGTCCCCCACACCCGTCTTTGCGTTTAAATAATCTCTATTCCCTGCTTTCAGCCTTTCTAAAGCAGATAAACTTTCCTTTTGTATATATTTATTGTAACAAATAACACCTTTTGTGTCAATAAAGAAGCCACTGCCCAAGGCAGTGGCTTCTTATTTACTGTTTTGTTAATTTCTGGGGTTTTTGATGTTTGCCTGTACAAACGTGTTACCCCGAAGGGCGATAATGCACCTTACTTTTTGTCTAACCCTACCCACTTCATACTTTTATTCCACAAATCAATGCGGTTTTTCTCGTTGTAAGAAAGCTCGGACGACGGCACATACTTGGTACTTCTGTCGAAAAATTTGCCCGTAACGCCGTCAAACTCACCGCTTGTAGCTACCTCGGCAAGCGCGGCAGATGATTTTGCCAAATCGCCGACGCGGTGGGGCATTATCTGTTTCACCGTTGCCTCCCTTTCAACGTAATTTATGTCTCCGTGAAAGTTAGTATCCATCATTCCGGGATTGAATGCGTTGACCGTAATTTCAGAATTTGCCTTTTTCATTCTATCGGCAAGCTCGTAGGTAAAATAAATATTAGCAAGCTTGGAATACGAATATTTTTTTCTGTCGCTGCCGTCCGCATAAGCCAACAAATCGGGGTCTTTCCACTCCAAACCGCCGGGCGGATTGTGCATATCGCTGGTAACGTTTATAATGCGCCCGTTCTCAGACATATACGGCAAAAGCAGGTTAACCAATAAAAAGTGGCCTATATGATTAGTCGCAAACACAAGCTCGAAACCGTCCGCAGTCGTTCCGCTGTGCGCAGGCGAAATACCCGCATTACAAATTAAGCAATCAAGTTTTAAGTTTAACTTTTTGAACGCCTCGACAAAAGACCGAACAGATTGCAACGACGAGGTATCTATAAGCATTGAAGAAACAGTTTTGCAACCTGTATCCTTTACGATTTTCTCCTTTGCCACTTCCGCTTTCTCTTTATTCCTGCACGCAAGAATAATATTATAACCGCCTTTGCGTGCAATATGTTTTGCTGTTTCAAAGCCAAGCCCCGCATTTGCGCCCGTTATAACTACAGTTTTCATTTTTATATCCTGAATTATTTAATTTTGACAACTTCTGAGTTTTTTAGTACGATTCCGTAGTGACTGCTTGCAACTAAATAGTTGCCACGACATACGACCATATCGCCCTCTTTCACAACGCTGAAAATATCTTCGGAATTGAAAACGCAAAGGACGTAACACTTGCCGTTTACCTTGTCGGAAAGTTCTATCGCGGGTTTATGATGTACGTCGGGCGCAACCTTTAACGCAACGCCGCTGACTTCAAAACGATGCCCTTTATATTTGTTTTCGCAAGCTGTCAGGTCTTCGTCAAATGCCGCATATAAAGATTTGGAGTCTGCGGGTGCGTCTTGCTTTAATACGGGACAAAGTCCGAATTCAATCTTTTCCATTTCCTCGCCTTCGGGCTGCTTGGGAAAGTCCTTTAATTGATTTGCCATAATTTTATTCTTCTTTTTTGTTTGATATTTAATTCATTATAGTTTTATCGAGAGGCTTTTCAACCTCTCGATTGTTTTATCAGTTTCTTATAAAACGTCAGTCGGTTACGTCACTTACGGTAATCCAAGCTTTGGTAGAAATGCCGTCTTTACTATATATACCAATATAATACGTTCTTCCTCCTGCAAGGTCAATCGTGCCGCTCTCGGTATCAAAAGCACTATTATGATGAACCTCACCCTCAACAATAGAAGTGCTGACTATAAAATCTGCATTTTCTTTATTGGTAACGCGGTAAGTCTTACCGGCGGGCACTACCAATTTATAAATCATTTGAGTAAAATAACTTGCGTCCGTATCCGAACCGTAATCGCCTAATTCGGTAATCTCGGTCCCCTCCACTTGTGAATTAGTCAGATAAATCTTAACGTTACTTAAAGATGTAACTTCATCTTCGTCACCTTCTACCGATATTAAGGTCACCGTTATCGTGGGGCCGTTGGGCGCCAAAGGGGACTTAATATAAGTGAATGTAACCGGGTTGCCCGAATATTCATAAGAGGCCCTTACGTAGAACCGAACGTGCGGGTCGTCGCAAGAAAGTTGGTAGGCTCTATATTCTTGGCATTTATTGTCCAGAATTAACGACGCACCGGTGGTCAGCGTTTCAATCGTGGTTCCTTCCTCACCTAAAGTAAGCTGGTGTGATTCTACCTCCGGTTTTTCTTCGGAAGATGTGTCTTGCTTTTCGAATCCGCAGACCGTGCACTTATTAGCATTTTCGCCTTCACCATAAGTATGTTCAGCCGCTTCGTCTTTTACGGTAAAGTCGAATTTGTGCTCATCACAAGTTGCAGGGTGCCAGTGCGAATCCCCGTCCCAGTTCCATGCTTCTTTATTAAATGCGTGATCGTGGATCGCATAGTTGCACACATCGCATTTACCGTCCTTATCGGCGTCAACGTGGGGTGCTTCGTCTTTCTTGTACGCCGCATCGCCCTCGTTAAGGTCGTCGCAAGTAGCCACATGCCAGTGGGTGGTTTCGCCCTGCGTCCAGTTTTCAGCATACTCGTGCATATGAGTGTCGCCGTCAGTACAGCCGCCAAAGGCTAAACCGAAAGCAACAGTACTGCCTATTGTAAAGGTGGCAATCACCTTTAAAAGGGTCTTGTTTTTCATAATGCCTCCAATATTTTTTATACATTTCTATTATTTAATAATTTTGTAAGCAATTGTACCGTTTCGTCACGCTCTGCTTGTGATAGGTTTTTTACAAATGCATTTTCTAATTTGTCGCCTGCCGTTTCAAGCTCACTGCGCATTGTGTTTGCCTTGTCGGTCAATGATATTACCTTACTGCGCCCGTCTTCGGGATTGCCGGACCTGCAAATTAACTCCTTATTTTCAAGAGTATGCAACACACTTGTAACCGAGGGATTTGTCATACAAAACGCCCTTTCCAAATCCACCTGCCTCGTACTGCCCTGCGGAGCTTCGTAAAGATACGCAAGTATTTTATACTGCGTAAGCGTCATATCATA
>JAAUYS010000056.1 GCA_014804995.1 Clostridia bacterium | reverse complement strand
TAAGCTTTTTGGAATTTAACTATATGCTTATGCAGGGCTACGACTTTTTGGAGCTTAACCGCAAATACAACTGCGTGCTGCAAGCGGGCGGCGACGATCAGTGGAGCAATATGCTTGCAGGAACTGAGCTTATCCGCAAAAAGACGGGTAAAGACGCTTACGCAATGACAATAACCCTTCTTCTAAACAGCGAAGGCAAGAAGATGGGTAAGACTGCAAAAGGCGCAGTCTGGCTTGACGAAAACAAGACTACCCCTTACGATTTTTATCAGTATTGGCGCAACGTTGACGACGCCGACGTTATGAAGTGTATAAAGATGCTCACTTTCATTCCGATATCCGAAATCGAAGCAATGGAGAAGTGGGACTTGTCGCGCATAAACGAAAAGAAAGAGATTTTAGCTTTTGAGCTTACTAAAATGGTTCACGGAGAGGACAAGGCTTTAAAAGCCCAGTCGCAGGCGCGCGCGGCGTTCGGCGGAGGTGGCGACCTTCCCGAAAAGATTATAAGCGTTGAAACAAAGACGATTATCCCCGTTCTCGTATCGGCGGGAATATGCGCTTCAAACGGAGAGGCAAGAAGACTTATCCAGCAGGGCGGTGTGTCCTTAAACGACGATAAAGTTACTGATATTAACGCACCGGTAAACGACGGCGACATTATCCACAAGGGTAAAAAAGTTCACGTAAAAATAAAGTTCAATTAACGCTTAAAAATACGATAGACCCCCATATATGCCTTAAATAACGCTATTATGCCAGAAAAATACCTTTCCGTAAGCGGTCGCACGCAGACAAAAAAAATTATAGAAAAATCTAAATTCATAACGACTTCTTGCCACGTTGAAGGTGAAGAAGAAGCCCGTGCATTTATCGCGGAAATTTCTAAAGAGTATTCCGATGCAACGCACAATTGCTATGCGTATATTGCGGACGATAAGGGCAACTTTTTGCGCTTTTCCGACGACGGAGAACCTCAGGGAACTGCCGGTATGCCTATGCTTGAAGTTTTAAAGAGTAAAGACCTCCGTCAGACGGCAGTAGTAGTTACTAGGTATTTCGGCGGTATAAAGCTTGGCGCGGGCGGACTTTTGCGCGCATACTCGGGTTGCGCTTCGGAAAATCTGGAGGAAGCCCAAAAGGTTCAATACGAGCCGTGTGCAGAGCTGGAAATTACGGTAAGCTATTCCTCGGTTGACGCCGTTTTAAGGTATTTACAAGAAAAAAAGGCTGACATTTTAAATACTATGTATTTAAACGACGCGATTTTTACCGTTGCCGTTAAAAAAAGCGGAGAGGAAGAGTTTTCTTCATCGCTTGTAAATCTTCTTAACGGAAAGGTTAAAATTAAAAGGTTAAAGGAATACTTTTTCCCCTTCAAAGTTTAAAATTATTGCGGTTGCGTATAGCAACCGCTTTTCTTTTCTTCAATTGACAAAATTATAAGGTAATGCTAAAATAAGGCTATGGCTGAAATTACTTCAATCGAACCCCAAAAAAAGGACGCAAAACGCTGTAACGTGTACGTTGACGGCAGGTTTTATTGCGGAATAAAGCTGGAGGTTGCGGTTAAATACCACCTTAAAGCGGGTATGCAAATAGAAAAATCCCAACTTGACGAAATTCAGTTGGAAACTGAAAAAAGTCAGGCGCTGGACAGGGCTTTAACCCATTTGTCTGCCACAATGAAGACCAAGAAGCAGATAAAAGATTTTCTTGTAAAGAAAGGCTACACAGAAGCCGTCTGCGACTTTGTTCTGGAAAAGCTTGAGTATTACAAATTTGTTGACGATTATGCCTATTGCAGGGCTTACGTTCACGACGCCACGGGCAAGGGCAAGCGCGCGTTGGAGGCAGAGCTTATAAAGCGCGGAGCCGACAGAAAGGCGATAGAGGAAGTTTTAAGCCAAACGGAAGAGGACGAAAAGGTTGCCCTTACCGTTTTGGAAAAGTATATGCGCGGTAAAGAAGTTACAAAAGAGAGTTTATATAAGGGCTTTAAATATTTGCTTTCAAAAGGCTACTCGTACGATACTGCAAAGTCCGCGCTTGAAGATTTTGGGGGAGTTAATGAAGATTATTGAATTAAAAGAAGTAGACTCCACCAACGAATACTGTAAACGGCAAAATTTTTCTGAGGACGTCGCCGTAATCGCACTAAGGCAGACGGCGGGCAAAGGTACAAAGGGCAGGTCGTTTATCTCCGAAGAGGGGGGACTGTACGTAACGACCGTACGCCACTATAAAAACTTGCCTGCGGAGAACGCTTTTCACATTATGATTAACTCCTGCGTTGCAGTATGCAGAACGCTTGAATATTTTAACATTACACCCGTTATACGCTGGGCTAACGACGTTCTGGTAAACGGTAAAAAAATCTGTGGCACGTTAATTGAAAACACCTTTTCAAACGGCTATATTACGCGGTCAATCGTGGGTATGGGCATAAACGTAAATAACGGAATATCGCCGAAACTCAAGGATATTGCCGTATCTATGAAAGAAATATTGGGTAAATCTCTTGATTTGGAAGAGGTAAAAAGCGTATTTTTGCAAAACCTTGAAAAAAACTATGAAATTTCCGATTATAAGCGGTATATTAACTGGTTTAACAGGCAAATTATCCTAAAAACCGACGAAAACGAGCGGGTTGCAACAGCACTGGATATTAGCGAAAACGGCAGGCTTTTAGTCGATTGGTGCGGGAATATGCTTGAAATAAGCTCGGCGGAGGTATCTTTAAGGCTTTAATATGGACAAAGTTTTATCTTCAAAAGAAATGCGCGAAGCCGACGCTTACACAATAAACGTTCTGGGCGTAAATTCAGCCGATTTAATGCAAAAAGCGGGCGTAGCCATTGCCGACGAGGCGGAAAAGAGCGCAAAAACCTTAAAAACAGACGAAATTACCGTAGTTTGCGGTACGGGAAACAACGGCGGGGACGGCTACGCGTGCGCAACCGAGCTTTTAAACCGCGGTTTTAACGTCACAGTTTACGCCGTGGAAGGCAATTTATCCCCAGATTGTCAGCTAAAAAAATCGGCATATAAAGGGCGTTATTTAAGGCATATATGTGGGTCTATCGTAATTGACTGCCTTTTCGGTACAGGACTTTCAAGAGAAGTTACGGGCAAATATGCGCAGATTATAAAAGAAATAAACGAAAGCGGTGCTTACGTAATCTCCGCCGATATAGCAAGCGGACTTAACGGCGACAACGGGCTTATAATGGGTTGCGCTGTCAAAGCCGATAAGACGGTTGCCATTGCAGAGTACAAGCTTGGGCATTTTTTAAACGACGGGATTGACTTGAGCGGTGAAGTGATAAAAAAAGATATAGGCATCGTCTGCCCTGATAACGGTTATGCCGTAATCTGTTCGGCGGACGGGGTTGCGCCTTTCTATCCCAAGCGCAAACGCAATTCCCACAAAGGCACTTACGGTACTGCTAATTTAATCGCCGGTTGCGAAAAGTACCCCGGTTCTGCCGTGCTTGCGGTAAGTTCCGCCCTGTCGTCCGGTTGCGGGCTTGTAAAGCTCACTTCCGAAAAGTCCGTCCGTCTTGCCCTCTGCACAAAGCTCCCTCAGGCAATCTATCTTGAGGACGCCGACCTTTCCGCACAATCAATAGCGATAGGTATGGGCTTAGGTGTAAGCAAGGAACTGTACGAAAGAATAACCCGAATTTTAGAGGAGTACACGGGCGAACTCGTAATTGACGCCGACGGACTGAACACGATTTCAAAGTTCGGCATAGATATATTAAAAAGGGCAAAGTGTAACGTAACGGTTACACCTCATATAAAAGAGTTTTCCCGCCTTACGGGGCTTTCTGTAAACGAAATATTGCAAAACCCCGTAACCCACGCAAAAAGCTTCGCTTTAAAGTACAACGTTACGGTAGTTTTAAAATCTTCAGTAACCGTCATAACCGACGGTGAAAAAGTAGTGCTAAACACCCGCGGAAGCACTGCGCTGGCAAAGGGCGGTAGCGGTGATATTCTTGCAGGGTACATCTGCGGTTGCCTTGCAAGGGGAATTAATTCCTTTAATTCCGCAGTCTGCGCAAGCTTCGTTTTAGGCGTTTCCGCAGAAATTTCCTCAAAAGAAAAAACCGACTATTGCGCCACGGCAAAGGACGTTTTAAAAAATTTACATTTTTCAATCAGAAACTTGACACGGCAGATTTAATCTGTTAAAATCATTTCCGTTGAAAGGGAGTAGTTACAAGGTTTACGGCAACAGACCCCGATTTTCCCCGAAAAATCGTGCCGTAGCCCCTTAATTTTAAGGAACAAGACTTTCGACTTAAAGAAATTTAAGTCGGGGGTCTTATATTTTTCCCCGACCTCACAAATATTAATAAAAGAGGTATTCAAAATGGACGCAGGAAAGATTGTTTTAAACGTCGTACTTCTCCTTGTGGGATTCGTGCTTTTGGTCAAGGGCGCGGACTTTTTCGTGGACGGAGCTTCGGGCATAGCCAAAAAGTTAAAGGTTTCAACCTTTATAATCGGCGTAACGGTAGTTGCCCTCGGCACATCCGCCCCCGAACTTGCCGTAACCATCGTTGACGCGGTTGGCGGTACGGGAGGGCTTATCGTCGGCAATATCCTCGGCAGTAACGTTATAAACATTTTCTTAATTTTAGGACTTTCCGCGGTAATATGTAGGCTACCGGTTGAAAAGACTACGCGGTTTATCGATTTGCCTTTTCTGATTATTACGGGTGCGTTGTTCGTTCTTTTAGGCGCACTTGGCGACAGCTTCGTCTGGTGGGAGGGGTTAATTCTCTTAGTTCTCTATTTCGGCTTTATGGCATACAACGTTATTCTTGCCAAAAAGCAGTCAAAAGCTCAGCTTGAAGAGGTGGCCGCAACGGCAGTTACTTTTGACGGTGATAACGTAGCGGAAAATTCCGCGCCTTTAACCCGTTGGGCAAAGATTAAGGCGGGCTATGAAAACCTTAAAGACAAAGTTTGGTTTTTGATAATTTTAACCGTTGTCGGCTTGGGTATGGTAGTAGGCGGTGCAGAGCTTGTCGTAAACTCCGCACAAGACCTCGCTATTAACGCTCTGCATATCCCTGCGGAAATAGTTGCGCTTACCGTAGTTGCGTTTGGAACTTCTCTTCCCGAACTCGTAACCTCCGTATCCGCGGCAAGAAAGGGCGACGTAGGCATTGCTACGGGTAACATCATAGGCAGTAATATTGCAAACATTCTTCTTATCGGCGGTGTCGGTGCGTTGTGCAAAGGCTCGTTCGGGCTTCCGTTCTCTACTGAAGGCTTAATAAGCGGTTTGGTTTCACTGTTTGCTTCAATTCTCATTTTCTCGTCCTGCTGGGGCAAAAGTAAAAGTTTGGGAAGAGTAGCAGGCATAATAATGCTTTCTTGCCTCGTCTTGTATTACGTATTCATTTTCCTCAATCTGTACGTCATTCATCTCTATTAACAGGTATAATTTAGCGCTTTTCCGTCAACAATAACGGTAAGGCAGTACATATAATAAAGTATACCCTGCCTTAGAGAGGTAATTATGACAATTAAGCGCGGAGAACTGTATTATGCAGATTTATCACCCGTGGTCGGCAGTGAGCAGGGAGGAATAAGACCCGTTCTAGTGGTGCAGAACGACGTGGGCAATAAATATTCCCCCACGGTCATCGCCGCGGCGGTAACAAGCAAAATAAATAAGGCAAAATTGCCAACCC